>JBAXPK010000068.1:0-12225 GCA_037132275.1 bacterium | reverse complement strand
ATAGCCATTCGGGACACACAATCTGTTGATCGGAACCCCTCGCGCTCGCCTCAGATTGCTGGTTCACGATCCGGCTTGTAAGGCTATGCATAACCCGTTTAGCATTGGTAAATTTGAACTTGATAGCCCTTAGGGACACACAATCTGTTGATCGGAACCCCTCGCGCTCGCCTCAGAGTGCCGAGTCACGGTCCGGCTTGTAAGGCTATGCATAACCCGTTTAGCATTGGTTAATTTGAACTTGATGGGCGGGCTCGTCAGGTGTCTTTCGGGCACTATTAGTATGTCCCTGGATTTTCCTTTGACTCAGTTGCCGGTTCCTCAGGGATCGGCTCGGTAGCATCCGCAGGGTTCGGCTGCTGGGGCATTGACTCAGGTTGGATGACAACCTCGGGAGGCGGGATGCCCTGGTGATCACGGCGTGACTTCGCATTCCTTCACCTTGCGGTCGTAGAAATCCTGGAGGATCAAGCCCCTGTCCCGAAGTTCCTTGAGTTCTTTCAGACGACGCGTGACCTGGTCCTTGGTGAATTTGGGTTGGGTCGGCGAGGTAACAACCTTCACCGTCTGGGTTGAAGTCAAGGTTGGAGGATTGGTTGCCTGGAGGTGCCCTTGCGGAACGTCGGCGGCAAGAACCTTTAATCCTGCAGCAAGCATAAGAAACAATAATATAGCCATCCGGATCATGTTTAGTCCCCCCTTATCCGTCCCAGCATCGCCGGAACAACCTGTTCGGTACGAAGAATGCGTTGGCCAAGGGTAATGCATTCAAATCCACGTTCTTTCAAGAGCCCCAATTCAGTGATGGTGAATCCGCCTTCAGGCCCGATGACAAGGGTCACCGCTTCATGCATATTGGCCGGACAAGCCGACCCATTCCCGGGATGCGCCACCAAACGCCGGGTTCCGGCAGCCAATGTCGGTACCTCATCTTCCACAAACGGTTTGAAAAGCGGATGAAGGGTCACCAGTGGTAAAACCGTATCTCGGGCCTGCTCCAACCCAAGCACCAATTGGCGGCGTATTTCTTTTTCCTCCATCCAGGGACTCTTCCAATAACTTTTCTCTACCCGGTAGGCGCCAAACAAAGCCATGCGTTTAACTCCCATCGTGGTGGCACATTGAAGAATTCGACGGAAACATTTGGGACGCGGCATCGCCAAAAGCAGGGTTATCGGAAGCGGAGCGGGCGGAGCCTCCGTCAGCGTCACGGTCAAATGACCCGCAGCCTCAGTCATCGCCGTAACGGTTCCCGTCCCGAGAAGTCCGTTTAACAGCCCCATCCGCACCGAATCTCCGGTCTTGGCCCGGAGCACATCGCGGACATGCGCTAGTCTCGCGCCCTGTAAAACAATCCGATGCTCATCAAGAAAGTCCGTCGGGAAAAGGAGTATCAGATTCATACGGAAGGATAACAAAAGTGGAATGAAGTTCAACAGGCACAATCGTACTTGCGTTTGCGTCTTGGCTACTGTTCTATTCCCGTATGGCGCGCTTCATTATTCATGGCGGGAAACGGCTCTCCGGTACCTATGTTCCAGGCGGCAATAAAAATGCCGTTCTGCCGATGTTGGCTGCCTGTGTTCTGACCGATGAGTCCGTAACCCTTCAGAATGTTCCCCTGATTGAGGATGTTCGCACCATGCTCGATCTTCTCTCCGGACTTGGAGTGGAGATTGACCTTCGGGACCACACGGTCACGCTGTGTGCCAAGGGATTGCGCCGTAGTAAGTTGGATCCGGAATTGTGCCGGAAAGTTAGATCCTCCATTTTGCTGGCGGGACCGCTGGCGGCCCGGTTGGGACGGGTAACCCTGTCGCCGCCGGGTGGGGACGTCATTGGCCGCCGCCGGTTGGACACCCATTTCCAAGGGTTACAGGCGCTGGGGATTGATGTGGAAGGTGGCCGGAACTTCGTCTTTCGCAGGAAACGTCTGGAAGGCACCGCCATGGTGCTGGACGAAGCCAGCGTGACCGCTACGGAAAATGTCCTGATGGCCGCCACCCTGGCCCGTGGCGAGACGATCATTTTTAACGCCGCCTGCGAACCCCATGTAACCGACTTGGCCCTGCTCCTGAACAAAATGGGCGCTCAGATTTCCGGACTGGGAACCAATCGGCTGGTGATTCAAGGGGTTGCGGCGCTCCATGGCGCCAGTCACGTTGTTCAGCCGGATTATATCGAGGTTGGAAGTTTTGTGGCCGCAGCGGCGGCGACAGGGGGCGAACTGAAAGTCACCGGTGTTGAATCCGAGCCAATGTTGATCATCAGCAAAACCTTCCAGAAACTGGGCATCAAACTCCAGTTGGATGGCGCCGCGCTGACGCTTCCGCTCCGACAGAAGCGAAGGATTCTAAAAGACTTCGGCTCAGCGATCCCCAAAATCGAAGATGGCCCCTGGCCGATGTTTCCCTCCGATCTGATGAGTGTGTTGCTTGTCGCGGCGACCCAGGCCAAGGGCACGGTGTTATTTTTCGAAAAAATGTTTGAAAGCCGGATGTATTTCGTGGATTACCTGATAGGCATGGGGGCGGGTGTGGTGGTGTGTGACCCGCACCGGGTTCTTGTGACGGGCCCCTCACGCCTGAATGGGCTCAATATGGCCAGTCCCGATATCCGCGCCGGTATGGCCCTCCTGATCGCCGCCCTCTGCGCCAAAGGGGAGAGCGTTATCAATAACGCCCAGACCATTGACCGTGGCTATGAGCGCATTGAAGAGCGCCTCCGCGCCCTCGGCGCCGACATTGTCCGTGAAGGCTGACCATGGTCGATTGGGAACCTCATCAGGAACTGGATCGGCGTATCCTGCATGGCCTGATCTGCGAGTGGAAAAATGCCGTGGGCTTTCTGTCGCCAACCCTCAGGAACCGGTTGGCTCTACCCGGCTTTGAGCTGCGTGACTTCGAGAAACGATGGGCCGAATGGAATCGCGAACGGCGGATCATGGTCTTCAGCCGCAAGTTGGTTATGAACCACCGTTGGATGAGTGTCCGTGAGGTTCTGCTCCACGAACTGGCCCACCAGGTGACGGACGAAGTTATCGGCGGAACCGACCAGCCGCACGGCGCCCGGTTCCAGGAAGCATGTCGTTTAGTGAATGCCGATCCCCGCGCGGCCGGCGACTTTCCCTCACTTTACGAAACGCTCAACACCGGCGAACTTGACGACAACGACCGCATTCTGCTTCGCGTAAAGAAACTGCTGGCCCTGTCCCAAAGCGCGAACAAGCATGAGGCCGAAGTGGCCATGACGAAAGTCCACGAGACGATTGCCCGCTATAACATTGACCTGCTCTCCAGTCCGGCTGGCAACCGACAGTACTGCAGTTTGTGCCTGGGGGAACCCCAGTTGCGACAGGCGGCCGACGAGTACGCCCTAAGCCGGTTGCTGCAGGATTTCTATTTTGTGGAAGCCGTGTGGATCTGCGCCTATGTGTTTGACCGGGCGCGGATGGGCCGGATCCTCGAAATCAGCGGCACCGCGGAAAATGTGAAGATGGCCGGTTATGTCTATGATTTTCTCAAAAGGACCATCACTCACCAATGGCAGGTCTTCCGAAAGGGACGCGCCGTCACGTCCGGCGGCAAGGTGGATTTTGCGCTGGGCCTGTTGAGCGGCTTCTCAGAGAAACTGAAGACGCAAGACCGCGCGATGGAGAAGGACAGTCCAGCGACCTACGCGCTGATGAAGCGGGATGATGCGGGGCTCACGACTTACCTGCGGGCCCGCCATCCCCGGCTACGAAAGACGTCCGGCTCCGGCCGCAACATCGACGAACAGACCCACCGTGCAGGCCAGACCGTGGGCCGCAACACCATCCTCTCCAAGCCCATCGAACACGGAACCACCCGCCGCCGTTTCCTGCTGGGTTGATACAAACACCTCACCACTGCTGCTGTGCCCGGAACAGAGTGATGTTTGAGGCTGGCAGAGTCTTGAGCACCTCGGCGATTTTTCGTTTTTCACCGGGGAGGCGTAGATTGGGCCGCACGTCGGCCAAGGGCTGGAGCACAAACCGGCGCTGGGCCCAGCGGGGGTGGGGGAGATCAAGGATGCCGTCGGCCCGCTGAAGAGTTCCAGCATAGAGGATATCAATGTCTATCGGCCTAGGCGCGTTTCGATCCTCTTCGCGCACACGGCCCATATCGGCCTCGATCTGATGGATCGCATCCGATAGAGCGGTAAGCTCCATTGTACTCTCAATGATGACAACGGTATTCAGGTATTCCAGGTGGGCGTATTCCGGTTTCACATCGACCGGTTCGGTCTCATAGATGGGCGCCTTGGCCAATATCTGGGTTCCCGGCAGCGCGGCAATGCGGGTCACCGCCTCGCGTAGATAGGCGAGCCGATGATCAAGATTGGATCCCAACCCCAGTCCAATTTCCATGGCAAGGACCCTTAAGAATTTACCTCAACCCGAGAACATCCTGCATATCATACAGCCCGGGCGTTTTTCCTGCGAGCCAAGCGCTGGCATGGAGTGCGCCCTTGGCGAAGGCATCGCGGCTTGTGGCCCGATGGCTGATCTCGACGCGTTCACCCTCGGTGGCAAAGAGGACTGTATGATCGCCAATAATATCGGCGGCCCGCAGGGCGTGGATTCCGATCTGGCCCCTGGGTCGTTCCGAGCCGAGTCCTTCGCGGCCATAGATGGCAACATCCCTGAAATTCTGCTTACGACCATGGGCGACCTTTTCGCCAAGCCGCAAGGCGGTTCCGCTTGGGGCATCTTTTTTGTGGCGGTGATGGGCCTCGGTGATCTCGACATCATAATCCAGCCCGAGCGCCTTGCCGGCCTGTTCGACCAGGGCAAACAGGAGATTGACGCCGAGGCTCATGTTGGGGGCCGAGACAATCGGGATGACTTTGGCGGCCTGCTCCACTTCGGCGCGTTCGTCTGGATTGAGGCCGGTGGTACCAATGACGACCGCTTTTTTGTGTTCAACGGCCAGCTTGATGGTGGCCGGAACATTTTCATGGAAGCTGAAATCAATCAGCACATCAGCGGCCTTGACGGCCGCCGTCAAATCACTGGTGATGAGAATGCCATTTTCTCCGATTCCGGCGATCAGGCCCACATCCTTGCCGCACAACGGGCAGGACGCCGATTCAACCGCCGCCACCAAGTTAAGCTGAGGCATCAACTTTGAACACCGGGCCAACGCCTGCCCCATTCGTCCCGCCGCCCCGACAATTGCAACTTTGATCATGATGGTCTCCGACACGCGATCAGTCCGACCTGCTTCAAGCACTCGGCCAGTTTGATCTTATTGGCTTCGGTGGTCTCGCAGAGGGGGAGGCGATAGGTTTCTTCAATCATACCGGCCATGGCCATGGCGGCCTTGATCGGGATGGGATTGGTGTCGATGAAGAGGTCGGTAAAGAGTCGGTAGTATTTCAGGTGCAAGGCGCGGGCCTCATCCCAGCGGCCAGCGGCGGCGGCATGAACCATGTCGGCCACCGGCTTGGGTGCGATGTTGGAGGCAACACTGATGACTCCCTTGGCGCCAAGGGACATCATGGGGAGTGTCAGCGAGTCGTCGCCGGACAGTACGGTAAGGGTGCAGGCGCAAAGAATCTGGCTGACGCGATCCACGCTGCCCCCGGCTTCTTTCACGCAGACAATTTTCGGGTGCCTGGAAAGACGGGCGATGGTGGCCACATCAATCTCACGGGCAGAACGACCGGGAACATTATACAGCACCACCGGAAGTCCGAGATCGGCCACAGCGGAAAAGTGGCGGTACAACCCTTCCTGGTTCGGCTTGTTGTAATAAGGAGTCACCTGAAGCGTCCCATCGGCGCCGGCTTCCAACGCATGCCGGGTCAACTCCAGCGCCTCGGCGGTTGAATTGGCGCCGGTACCGGCAATCACTTTGATTTTTCCGCGGCAGGCGGCAATGCTGACTTCAATGATTTTCTCATGCTCGTCAACGTCAACGGTGGGGGATTCGCCGGTGGTGCCAACCGGGACGATGCCGTCGATACCGGCGGCTATCTGCAGGGCGATCAACTCGCGCAGTTTTTCATAGTCCACACGGCCGTCTTTATTGAACGGCGTTACAATGGCTGTATAAGCACCTGTAAACATGACAGTCTCCCTTACGTTGAAAAACGACGATAGATGATCCCGGCTCGAATCGCCAACAAAAATCAAAACAATGTGCGTCTTTTTTAGTCTTACTTCAGCATTTCGCCGCGCACCAGGTCTTCCCAGGTCTCGCGCTGGCGAATCTGGATGGCGCTATCGCCGTCCACCATGACTTCGGCGGCGCGGGGGCGGCTGTTGTAATTCGAGGACATGGAGAAGCCGTAGGCACCGGCGCTCAACGCCACCACCAGGTCGCGCTCCTTCACATCCGGCAGTTCCCGGTCCTGCGCCAGGAAATCGCCAGACTCGCAGATGGGTCCCACGAGATCGCCCATCACTGTTTTATCGGTGGCGTTGACGGGCAGGATTTCGTGATGTGCCTGATAGAGCGAGGGACGGATCAGGTCGTTCATGGCCGCATCCACGACGATGAAGGTTTTGAAGTGGCTGTTTTTCACATATTGAACGCGGCACACCAGGATGCCGGCATTTCCAACGATGCTGCGGCCGGGCTCCATGACCACCTGCAGGCCCAGCTCCTTCAGCGTGGGCAGCATGATCGAGGCAAAGACTTGGGGATCCAATGCCTGTTGATCGGGCTTGTAGTTGATGCCCAATCCGCCTCCGATATCCAGATACCGGAACGTGGGATATTTGGCTTTGAGCTGGCGACAGAAATCCGCCACCTTGGCCAGCGCCTCGCCGAAGGGGGCAGCATCAAGCAGTTGCGAGCCGATGTGCATGTGCAACCCGGCAAGTTCGATATGGGGCAAGGCGGCGGCCATGGCATAAGCCTGCATGGTGCGATCGAAATCGAGCCCGAACTTGTTTTCCTTCTTGCCCGTGCTGATATATTTGTGCGTTTTGGGGTCTACATCCGGGTTGACGCGGAAGGCGATTCGTCCCGTGACGCCGAGTCGTTTGGCGCATTCGGAGATACGGCGGGCCTCGGGCTCCGATTCGCAAGTGAAAAAGGCGATTTGTTCCGTCAGGGCGTATTCAATTTCCTCGCGTGTTTTGCCGACGCCGGCGAAGACGATTTTATTGGCTTCTGCCCCGGCGCGCAGGGCGCGGAACAGTTCGCCGCCTGAGACGATATCGAATCCGGCGCCCTCGAGGGCAAGGGTTTTAATGATGGCGGCGTTGCTGTTGGCCTTGACCGAGTAGCAGATCATGGGCTTGACCTCAGCCATGGCCGAGGCAATGGCCTGATAACGCTCTTTGAGATGGGATTTGCTGTAGACGTAAAGCGGGGTGCCATAGCGACGCGCCAGTTCCTCCACGGATACTCCCTCAGCGAACAACCTTCCCGCCTGATACGTAAATGCCTGCATAACTTCCTTTGTCTTTCGTTTTGAACGTGAATTGCTACCAAATCAGGGAGGAAAAGTCAAAAGCGGGAAGCAACCAGTACTCGCATATCCTCCGGGATGGGCGCCTCGAACGTCAAAGTCTGACCGGTGATGGGATGAGTGAAGGTCAGTCGGGAGGCGTGGAGCATCTGCCGGTTTGGAACGGGAACGGGCAAGGCGTCGCGGCGGGACCGTCCGTATTGGGGGTCGCCAACGATGGAATGGCCGAGGAAGGCCATATGTACCCGGATCTGGTGGGTACGGCCGGTTTCAATTCGGACTCGCAGCAGTGATGTGGTCGCGAATTTCTCCTGGGTTTCGTAAATCGTGATGGCCGGGCGGCCGGTGTTCGGGCGAGTACACATCTTCTTCCGGTCTTTGGGATTGCGGCCGATGAGGGTTTCCGCGCGCCCGGAGGGAGGGTTTAAGTGGCCCCACACAAGCGCCAGATACTCCTTCGTTACCTGCCGGTGTCGGAACTGATTCATCAATGATCGCATGGCGGTCTCATTCTTCGCCACCACCATGACGCCGGTGGTATCGCGGTCGAGCCTATGGACAATTCCCGGTCGCTTCTCCCCCCCGATACCAGCCAGGTCTGGGCAGTGGGCGAGCAGGGCATTCACCAAAGTGCCTGAGGCGTGCCCGGCGGCAGGGTGGACAACCAATCCGGCCGGTTTATTGATCACGATCAGGTTGGAGTCCTCAAACAGGACGTCCAGCGGGATGGCTTCCGGCTTGAGAGCCACGTCAATGAGGGGCGGGATATCGATTTGTATTTCCTGGCCTGTGACGAGGGAGTGGCTGGGTTTGGTGGGCTTACCGTTCAAGGTGATATGTCCCGTGCGGATTAAGTCCTGAATACGGGCCCGGGAAAGATCCGGTTCGACCTGACTTAGCCAGACGTCCAGCCGCCGGCCCTTGCCGTCAGGGGTTACGGGGCGTGTTTTCATGATTTCGATACGATACCCACCACCACAGGGTGATTCCAGCCAGGATCAAAACCAGACTGATTTCCTGGGCTATATCCAATCCGCCGAGGCGCATACGATCGTCGCCACGGATAAATTCCAGCAGGAAGCGGCCCATGGGGTAAATCATTAAGTATAGGGCGACGACAGATCCGTGCCGGGAGCCACGCCGCGACAGGTAATACCAGGTGAGAAATCCGTATACCCCCAGGTTGAATAGGGCTTCATAGAGTTGGACCGGGTAGTTGGGGAGACCGCCGGTGATCAGGGAGGGCGGATGCGCCGCGCAACCGCCGCAACACCCGTTGAGAAAACATCCCACGCGGCCCAGCGCATGACCAAGTGGGAGCGCGGTGACGGTGAAATCGGCGAGGTCGGCAGCCTTAATGTGACGACATTTAGCCAAAATGAGAAACACGATGAGGCCGCCGATGAAGCCCCCATAAAAAATGAGCCCACCCTGGTCAACCCTGATGATCTCCTGAGGGGCGGCCCTGAAATAATTATAATTGGAGATGACATAGGCCGTCCGGGCACCCAAAATCCCCCCGGTCATGAGCCAGAAGGCCAAATCAGAGGCCAGCGCGGTGTCGCGTCCCGTCCGGTTTCCGAGCCACTGCCAATGCAGAATTCCCGCCATGAAAGCGAGGGCCATCATCACCCCATACCAGTAGATAGGGTGCGTTCCAATATGAAAGCAAACAGGATCCATCACACTCCAAACACGATCATTTTATGTAGACACTGAACTTCATACTATGCAGAATGCTTTTAGAAAACAATAAACGTTTACAAGACACCATGTCGACCAGTGTTCCTGAAATTATCACCGATCCGGTATTCGAAACCTCATGCCTGAAATGTAATCATTTACTGGATGTTTCAGGGTTACCCACGTTTACCCAGATTGCCTGCCCGGAATGTGGAATGCAGCAGAATGTTCCGGGTAAAATGGGGCCTTTTTTCCTGGTGGATCTCTTGGGAAAAGGAGGGATGGGGGCCGTCTATCGCGCCCGGGACACCGGGTTGGACCGCTGGGTAGCCGTCAAGGTGATGCAATCCACGTTCGGCGGGAATCCGGAGTTTGTGGAAACGTTTCGTCGCGAGGCACAAGCCGCTGCCGCTCTCAATCACCTCAACATCGTCCAGATATATTCCTTCGGCGTTTCGCACGGGCAGCCGTATATGGCCATGGAACTGCTGGAAGGCGGACGATTGGACCTGATGATTTCAAAGGGGGAGATGCTGAGCGAGGCGCTGGTGCTTAAGATCGCCGCTGATGTGGTGGAGGGGCTGAATGCGGCCGCTGCGATCAATCTTATCCATGGCGATGTCAAGCCCGAGAACATTCTGCTCGATGCCAACGGTGTGGCTAAGGTGGTGGATTTCGGCTTAGCGCGATTTAAGCAGAAGGCCGAGGCGGGCACTGCGAAAGGAATCTGGGGAACCCCCTACTATATTGCTCCGGAAAAACTAAGGGGGCATCCTGCGGATGCCAGATCTGACATCTACAGCCTCGGCGGGACGTTGTTTCATGCGCTTACCCTGAAGCCGCCGTTTGAGGGCGAGACTCCCATGGATGTGGTCAAGGCCCGGCTTCATAATCCTGCGCCGCTTTTGCGTACGCTTCGTCCCGGAATCAATTCCGAGGTGGAAGCGATTGTTGGTCGAATGCTGGAGGCCGATCCGCTGAAACGGTATCCCAACTATGCATCGCTTCTGGCGGATATCCGGCGTGTTCTCTCTACCTTGAAACCGGGGCCGGCTTCTTCTGCACAACCTTCGATCAAGAGCGGAAAGATTGTTTTTACAAGAAAGAAAGGGGGCGGGCCTTCCGGATTGCCTTCGTCGGGTTCATCGGGATCCATCGCCCAAACATCAGCCGCGTCGGAAGGGATGGCGCGTCCCAAAAAATCAAGGACGGGAAAGATCGTCTTATGGGTCTTTTTGGGGTTGTGCGTTGTGCTGTTGCTGATCGGTGGACTTGTGGGCTATCAACAGTCCGAGACGCAGAAGAGCGAAGTGGAGAAGGAAAAAGCACTGGTGGCGAAGGCCCGGAAAGGCGTGGAGCAGATATGGACCAACCTCCAGCCCATTTCGGGCGATTTTTCAAATCGTCTGGTGATGGCCGCAATGTGGTCTTCCAACGCCCAGCAAATGGTTTCCATGATCTCGACGGGCACAGCCCTGCTGGCGGATGCGTCGGACTGGGTAGGGGCCCGTTCCAATGCCTTAGCCGTGGCGGCCGCCGCAAGTCAATACATGACCGGCACGCTGGCCTCCGCGAGTCTTGAATTAAAGGGGTTGTTGGAGACGGTGACAACCCATAGGGCTGAGATTTCAGTGGCCACAAATTCCGTGAAAGCCACGGCCGAACTCGCGGCGATAACCAACATTCCCGCGCGTGTGGTGGATCTCCACAAATCCGTTGCGGATGAAATGGATAAGGTCCGGAAAGGGGCCGACGCCATCGACCCCATGAGGCAGAAACTGGTAAAGGCGATCAAGGCGGCGATGGCTGCGGCGGAGCTGGCCGCCCAGGAAAAAGCCGCCCAGGAAAAGGCTGACGCTGACCGACGCGCCGCCGAGAAGGCGGAGGCGGAAAAACAGGCGAAAATCCAGGAGGAGATCAAGGGGTTTGAAAGCAGTCGAAAAGCCTGTAGCGGCATGATCCAGCAGCATCACTTCAAGCAGGCGTTGGAGGGGGTTGAACAAGCGGCCAGAGGACTTCACACTCCCGAGGGGAAAACGGCGGGCAGGCAGGCAATCAAGGCGTACAAATTGCTCGTGGACTTGAAGACGGCTATTATTGACGGGGTCAAGGCTGACGTGAAAGCCAATCCGGACCGCGGATTCCAGTTCGGCTGGCTTGAAAGCAAGGACATATTGGGGGTGGATGAGTCAAAGGTCACGATCCGCGGAGGCGAATATACGTGGGATGCGGTGCCAGCCACCCAGATGATGCGCTTTATCAAGCATTACATTGATAATGGCGATTTGACCCGCCGTGAGCAGGCGGATCATTTCTTCGCGGTGGCGCTTTATATCCATGAAGCCTTTGAGGGCAATGAAAAGGCAAAACCGCAGATGGCCAGATACCTCAAGGATGCCATTCACGGAAACTCAAGTCTCGCCGACCTCGCCAAGGCGATTCTGCCGGACGTGGATATCCAGTCGGCGCCCTAAAATTTCCAGAATTCGAACCATTAGCATCCCGCAGAAATCGTAATCTTAATCGTAATCTCCTGCCCCAGAGAGGATTACGATTAGGAAGGTGATTTCAACAATCACAATCCCGCAAACGATTCAAAAACATCAGAAAATACGGGGTTTTGTGGTCATGAAACGTTTCCTAGGGGATGACAGTGGACTTGATGAATTTCTAACATGGATGTACAGGATAGACAGGATGGGAAAAGACGGAGTGGTTTTGATTCAACTTATCCTGTGCATCCTGTACATCCATGTTAGAAATTTGGATTTTGGTTCCGGCTATGCCGGGTTAGGGATACACAATCTGTTGACCGACCCCTTCAGATCGCCTTGGTCCGACTTCTCTTTGAGCCATCTGAATCGATTCAGATGGCAGAAACGGTGGTGTCCGACCTTGCCGGTGCCCCTATCTCATCGAAGAACAACATCGTCTCCCGGCGACAATGGGGGTTGAAAAATAGGCGGCCAACTTCTCACGGATGCGCACGGGATTGCATGCTCAATCAGTCCCCGGTCTCCTAGAATTTCCAGGCCGAGCGAGTGTCGCGGGTGAGCGGGAGATTAAGCAATTCGGCGCGGATCCACTCGATGGGGA
>JBAXPK010000067.1:0-12228 GCA_037132275.1 bacterium | reverse complement strand
GTGTCGCGGGTGAGCGGGAGATTAAGCAATTCGGCGCGGATCCACTCGATGGGGATGGCATTTTCGGCCAGCACGGCATCGTGAAATTCTTGTTCGGTCATCTTTTTGCCACCCACCAGTTCCTTCTGCAGAGCTTCGAGTTGGATTCCGCCTAGCATATAGGCGGCCTGATAGAGCGGTGAGAAGCCGTCACTGATAAATCTGCGCACCTCGCTGGTGGCGCCCAGGCGCTCATGCCCCACGCGGTTGACAAGAAAGTCCACCATTTCACCGGGGGTCATCTTGCCGAGGTGGAACTTGAGCGTGACCTCGATCCGGGCCGCGCGGGTCATCCGCCAGAATAACATGCCCATCTGTTCTTCGGGCGTCTGGGCCCATCCCAGGTCCCACAGGCGCCGCTCCCAGTAGAGCGCCCACCCCTCGACGTAAAACGGGGTGGAGAACAGTGCGCGGATTTGGTTATGCCGCAAGGCTTGAAACCGTTGGAGGTGATGGCCGGGAATCAATTCATGCGGGGTCGTGGTATGCACGAAGTGGCGATTATTGCCCCGCATGGTCATGAGTTTGGCGTCGTGGTTCATATCGTCCCGGGCATAGGCAACCATTATGTTCTGGCTGTTATACGCGGCATAGGGAATGGTTTTCAGGGTCTCGGGAGTCATCATGGTGAGATGCCATGTTTCCTCGCACAGTGGCGGAATCGTCACCAGCTTGCGGGCCTTGATAAAGGCAATGGCCTGCCGGGCGGCATCACCGACAAGGCCGCCCTGCTGTCCCGGCACGACATAGTCGTCCTTGACTTTGGCCAGTGCGGCTTTCCAATCCTCGCCAAAACCCATTTTCCGGGAAACGATTTTCATCTGGTCTTCGCACCATGCCAATTCTTTTTCCCCGATTTTGAGCAGGGTTTCGGCGTCATAGGGCAGGATTTCATGCCGGATCGCCGCCGCCAATTCCCCGGCGCCGATGGGCTGTCCGATCAGCGGGTCTTCATCTTTTCCCTTCAGTCCGGCGACCTCCTCTTTCAGGAATTTGGCATAGTCCTCCAGTTGCTTGTCCGCCTGTTCGTACGGAGTTTTCACCCACCAGGAAAAATCCGGTTGATACCCATTGTGGAAATTAAACCATTTCTTCAGGACGCCTCGCAGGCTGTCGCAGGCCGCCGCGCCGCGCTGGGCCAGCGCGGGGGATACGGTTAGCGGCGGGGGATTGGTTGAGATGGCGGACACCGCCGCTGTGGTGTTGGTCTTCAAGCCTTGCTCGACGCGCGCCTTGAGTTGTTTGACCATGAGGATCAGTTCGCTAACCTGTGTGGCGGAGGTCTGGCCGTTGACCGGTTCCCCGCGCCATCGGGCCTGCTCAAGGGCGTAGAGGGTGGTGCGGAACGTCAGGAGTGGCTCCAGTTCGGCCCATTGTTTTATATCATGTGCCAAAGAATCCAATGAGCTTTCCAGGTCGTTACGCAACAGCAGGTAATTCACTTTTTCAGACTGGGGCAGCGCCTCGAAGTTTACCGAGCCAAGGCGGGACATCCAGTTTGTGTACAAGGTTTCCAGCCGCTCGAACCGGATGGGCGCCCCGGGGAGGTCGTAATAATTCGCGACATCATTTTGGTCAGCGGCATAGTCTCGGATCAGGCTGGAGACG
The DNA here is from genome assembly GCA_037132275.1 of bacterium. Classification (GTDB taxonomy): domain Bacteria; phylum Verrucomicrobiota; class Kiritimatiellia; order CAIKKV01; family CAITUY01; genus JAABPW01. The sequence goes on along the minus strand of JBAXPK010000067.1, from coordinate 10,581 downwards.
GGGTATGCGGCCGACTCTTCCGAATGCGCAGAGGGCGGCGTAGCTAGAGTAAACAGGGCAACGGCGGCTAAAATGAGACATTGAAAAGGTTTCATAATGCCGCCAGTTTTGCCTCTTCCGGCAATTCCGTCGAGCCTAATTCCTGCCTCCCCATTCCACATCACACCTCGTGGTGGGCGTAGTGAGTGTGCAGGAGCTCATGCGAGATGTGGCTGAGGGGCTTTTCAAGGAATTCCTTGTAAAGTGCCTGAACCGCCGGGTTCTCGTGTGATTTGCGCAGGGGCATATCTGTGTCTTCGACGTAGATGGACTTTGCCCGCGCCTCGCGTTTTTCGCGATCCGGCAGAATCGGCTGGCCACCGCCGCCAATGCAGCCGCCCGGACAGGTCATCACCTCGATAAAAGCATACTCGGATTTTCCCGCCGCGATCTCCTCCAGCAGGGCCCTCGCGTTTTTGAGCGTATGGGCCACCGCCACTTTCAGGATTTTCCCGCCCACGTTAAGTTCGGCATGTTTGATGCCCTCAAGTCCGCGTACCGCGGTCAGGTTGATATTGGGCAGGGGCTGCCCCGTCGCCACTTCATAGGCCGTGCGCACCGCCGCCTCCATGACGCCGCCGGTGGTCCCGAAGATGACGGCGGCTCCCGTGGATTGACCCAGGGGATCGTCAAACTGCTGCTCCTCAAGGTGGGTAAAATCAAGACCCACATTCTTAATCATGCGGGCCAGTTCGCGGGTGGTCAGCACATAATCCACATCAAAGAAGGAGTCCACTCCTTTTCGCCCCTTTTGCTTCCACCATTTTGCGGCGGATTGCATTTCAGGGCGGTGTGCCTCAAATTTTTTCGCGGTGCACGGCATGATGGACACCACCACCATATTAGCCGGGTCAATGCCGACTTTTTCGGCATAGTAACTCTTGGCCAATGATCCAAACATCTGTTGCGGCGACTTACATGATGAGAGGTGCTTGAGCAGTTTCGGGTAGAATGTTTCAATAAACGATATCCACCCCGGCGAGCAACTGGTGATCATGGGCAACGTCCCGCCCTTGGTCAGCCGTTCGAGAAGTTCTGTTCCTTCCTCCATGATGGTAAGGTCAGCCGTGAACTGGGTGTCGAACACACGGTTGAAACCCAGCTTCCGCAAGGCGGTCACCATCTTGCCTGTCACCAGCGCGCCCGGCTCCATGCCCAGGGCTTCGCCGATTGAGGCGCGGATGGCGGGGGCGGTCTGAACCACCACGACCTTCGAGGGATCCCGGAGCGCCTTGAAGACCTCGTCTGTTTCATCCTTTTCGACGATGGCCGCCGTCGGGCACACCACGGTACATTGGCCGCAATTGGTACAGACGGAATGTTTCAGCCCGCGATCCATGAACGTTCCGACATGCGTCCGGAGTCCACGCCCGGCGATATCGATGGCCGACACGCTTTGCACTTCTTTGCACACGGCCACACAGCGGCCGCACAGGATGCACTTGTTGTTGTCCCGGATAATGGACGGGCTGGTTTCGTCCAGCGCCACCGTCTTTCGGGTGGCCGGGAAACGGGCCTGCCGCACATTCAGGCGCTCCGCCATGGCCTGAAGTTCGCACGAGCCGTTCCGGATGCAGGAGAGGCAATCCATGGGGTGGTTTGCCAGCAGAAGCTCAACCGCCGTTTTGCGGGCCGTCAGCACGCGCGTTGAGGCTGTCTGCACGTCCATGTTCGGGATGACCTTGGTGACACATGAGCGCACCAGGCTGCGCCCGCCCTTGACTTCCACTACGCACACTCCGCAGGAGGCGTTGGCCGCCACATCGCGCAGATAGCATAGCGTGGGCAGGGCGATGCCTGCCGTGCGACAGGCATCGAGAATAGTGGAACCGGATTCCACATCCACACGGGTTCCGTCAATTGTCATCGAGATGGTTGCCATTGTTGAGTCCTCCGTCTTACCAGGGATTACGAGCATTTTCGCGCACATCGCACCGCAAGCACCGCAGGGCCTCACCCTGGGCCTGCTGTCCCGAATAGCCGTGCGCAATTTCCAGGAAGTTGCCGCGCCGCGCCGTGACCGGGATGTGGCGCACCGTGACCTTCGCGCTTTTCGCAGGATTGACCGGCACATCCATGCCATAGTCGAATTTCCGGAACAGTTTGCCGAACCGGTTCTCGCCGGTCAGCGCCTGGTCGATCGCCTGCGCGGCCCGTTTGGCGAGCCCCATCGCCTCGCTGGCGGTGGCGGGGCCCGTGACGGCATCACCCACCGCGTATATATTGGGGGCGCTGGTCTTCAGAGTAAAGGCGTCGATGCGCACCGTTCCGTTGCGGGCGCACTCGATCCCGGACTTGGGCAGATCCTCCGACCCCACCCGTTCACCGATGGCGAGAATGACGGCATCGCACGGCATTTCGACGGTTTGCCCGGTGGGCACCGGTGTGGGCCGCCCGCTCTTATCCAGCGGCCCCGGTTTCATCTTTTGGAATCGCACCGCCCTGACCCGGCCCTGGGCATCACCCAGAAAAGCCTCGGGCGCCATCATATACATGAACCGTACGCCCTCATCCTCGGCGCCATCCAGTTCCGTCTCATTGGCCGGCATCTCGCTCCGGCCCCGACGGTAGGTCACGGTCACATCCGAACCGAGCCTCCACAGCGTTCTGGCCGCATCAATAGCGACATTGCCGCCGCCAATGATCAAGGTGGTCTTGCCCGGCACCCCGACCTTATTCATATTGAACGCTTCAAGGAAGTGGTAGCCGGGATAGACGCCCTTGAGGTCTTCGCCGGGCAGGCCGATCTTCTGGTCTTCCTGCGCCCCGATGGCGAGAATGACGGCATCGTTCTGTTTTGCCAGCGTGTTGAGCGCGATATCCTTGCCCACCTGGGTTTCGAACACGAAACGGACGCCGAGTTTCTTGATGAAATCCACTTCCTTATCCATCACGTCGCGCGGTAGCCGATAGGCGGGGATTCCGTAACGCATGATTCCGCCCGCCTTCTTATGGCCGTCATAGACCGTCACGGCGTGACCGAGTCGCGCCAGGTAGAAGGCGGCGGTAAGACCAGCCGGGCCGGCGCCCACAATGGCGATTGTTTTACCGGTGGCCGGCTGTTTTTCATCGATGAGCTTTTTATAGATGACCTTTTCCTTGCCCATCTTATACATCGTGTCGGCCAGATAGCGGTGGATTTCGTTTTGCGCAACGGCCTGATCCAGATCCTCGCGGCGGCACCGCATCTGGCAGTGGAAATGGCAGACGCGGCCAATACTGCCGGGGAACGGATTATCCCGCAGGGTGAGTTCAAAGGCCTCCTCGATCCGCCCTTCCTTGAGCAAGGCGAGGTAGCCCGGGATATTCATGTGCAGGGGACAGGAATTTTCGCAAAGGGCTAGATAGAGGCTTTCGCAAGCGCCCGGCGAACAGCGCCGGTCGCGGATATGCTCCAGGTAGTCATCCTTGAAATACTTGAGTGTTGTCAGCACCGGATTAGCCGCCGTCTGGCCCAGGCCGCACAACGAGGAATCGCGGATGACATGCGCCAGCGATTCCAGTTCGGTGATGTCTTTTTCCGTGCCCTCTCCCTTGGAAATGGCCGTCAGGATGCGTAGGGACTGCGACAATCCCTCGCGGCAGGGCGTGCATTTGCCGCAGGATTCGGCCGCCGTGAACCCGACAAAGTAGCGGGCCACATCCACCATGCAGTTATCCTGATCCATGACCACCATGCCACCGGAGCCCATGATCGCGCCCAGTGCGGCCAGCGAATCGTAGTCGACGGGAGTCTTGAAATGTTCAACAGGGATGCAGCCGCCCGACGGCCCCCCGGTTTGAACCGCCTTGATCTTCTTGTTCACCGAGCCGGTTCCTTCGCCCATGCCGTAGACGATGGTCTCGATGGATGTCCCGAGCGGCAATTCCACGAGGCCGGTATTCTTGACCTTGCCCACGAGGGAAAAGACTTTCGTGCCGGCGCTTTGCGCCGTCCCGATTCCGGCAAACCAGGCGGGGCCCGCCGCGAGAATGGCGGGGACATTACACAGGGTTTCCACATTATTGATGTTCGTCGGTGACGAGTTCAGGCCGCGCTCGGCCGGGTAGGGTGGACGAGGCAACGGTCGACCGGCCTTGCTTTCAGCCGAGGCAATCAAGGCGGTTTCCTCGCCGCAGACAAATGCGCCGGCGCCCTGGATGATCTCAATATCGAAACTGAACCCCGAGCCCAGGATATTCCGGCCCAGCAGGCCGCGCGCCCGCGCCGACTGGATGGCCTTTCTCAGGCGTTCGACGGCGAGCGGATATTCCGCACGCACATACACAATACCCGATGGCGTTCCCATGGCATAGGCGCCGATGGCCATCCCTTCAACCAGCATGTGCGGATCGCTTTCGATCTCATTCCGGTTCATGTAGGCGCCGGGATCACCCTCGTCGGCATTGCAGATGATGAACTTGCCCGGAGAGGTCTGGGCCTGCATCAACTCCCACTTGCGGCCCGTTGGGAAGCCCGCGCCGCCGCGGCCGCGCAGTTTGGAGGCTTTAACCGTGTCAATCACCTCCGTCGGGGTCATGGTCAGTACTGCCTTGGCGAAGGCGGCGTAGCCGCCCACGGCGATATAGTCTTCAATGGATTCGGGGTCAATCAGGCCGCAATCGCGCAGGACGATTTTCTTCTGGCCCTTGAAAAAGGGGATCTCGTTCCAGTTCGGCACCTCGGGGTAGCCACTTCCGAACGATGCCTTGCCGGTCACAAAGTCCCAGGTTTCGATCTTGGCGCGGGCTTTCCGGGCCAATTTTTCTGCCATCAGGGGGTGGGTGGCCGCCTTCAACACTTCGGAGCATTGTTTGACCGTGAACTTACTGAACAGCAGGATGGGTTGGCCGGGGACATACAGCATGACAAGGGGCTCTTCGGCGCAAAACCCGAAGCACCCGGTGCGTTTCAGGGCGACTGGAGATTTCGTTTTTTTGATCAGGGCGCCGAAGGCCGCAAACACTTTATCGGCATCATTACCCATGCCGCAGGTTCCCAACCCGACGCTGATCATTGGTTTGTGGGGTGCCACGGCTGCCCATGAGGCTTGGCGCAAGGTTTCAAGGTCGTGCAGGCTTTTGATAATCATCGGCGTTCCTCCTTCTGGAGTTTTTCAAGGAGCCCGAGCAATTTACCCGGGGTCACATGCGAGTGAATGATGCCGTCAAGCGCCACCACGGGCGCCAGGGCGCACTGTCCGAAGCACGCCACTGTCCTCACGGTAAATTTATTATCGGGCGTGGTGACCGATGCCTCGTCATCTTCCGTAAAGTCGCTGAATCCCAGCTTGGCGGCGCTTTCCTCGAGGAGGGCGCGCGACCCGCGGGTATGGCAGGCGGTGCCCCGGCATACCACGATCGTATGCTTGCCCTGGGGCTTGAGATTGAAAAAGGAATAGAAGGTGGCCACCGAATAAACCTGAGACATCGGGATGCCCGCTTTTTGGGCGACCTGCTTGAGCGTGTCCTCGCTCAAATGGTTGTGTGCGTCGTTTCCCTGAAGTTCCTCGAGAATGCTGAGCAGACTGCCCGCTTTCCCTTCAAATTTATTAACGACCGATTCGAGTCCGGACGTCCCCTTCTTTTTTATCGGCTTTTTCTGCATACGGCCTCCACTAAACAGAGTTGGACAAAACTACAGAAGTTAGGACATTACCAAGGTTTCGGGCGTCATGCATCAACAAATTCGTTAAATATATAACGGTGAAACGCGAGGCTTGAAACAGAAGGTTATTTGAAGATTCTCGCGGGGTAGGGCGCGCTCCAGTTGGGAGAAACCATGAAAACCTACAAGAGTCACAGATACCCGCTAAAATCGCGGTAGAGACACCCGTGGCGGGGTGCCCCCCGCGCAGATCCCGGCGGGCGAATTTCCCGTACCGGGCACCTCAGAGTCACTCGCTTCGCACTGACCCCTCCTTACAAAAAGCTTGGCTGGTATATTTGTTCCACGATCCGTGGGGGCGGTAATTAACTAGTTAGCCTGATCCCCGGATCCCTAACTGGCGAACTCGGGTTAGGTTCATAATCAACATGCAACCGGTTTATCATCTGGGATTCATTAGTTTTCCTTACTTTCATAAACCCCACCATTTCTCTATGTGCCATCAATCGCCGGACTTCATTACTTGGAACGGAATTGTGAAGCTCCTATTAGTTTCGCCATCAATGTACACGATGATTTCTTTGCCATTTAGGATTATGTTTGGACGAAGGTTATCAAGTTTGATTCGATATCCATCCACGCCCAGTGACTCGACATAAGTGACGATCTCAGGATCCGGTGTCTGGACTTTGAGAATTTTGAACGCCTTCCCACTACGAGAGCGCAAGGATGCGTAACGGGTCACGGGTTGGGATGGCACCGCATTTCCTAGCAATACAATCTCGCTGGGCACAACCTGAAAATCACCAAAAACGCTCGCCGTAACAGGAATCGTGGATTTCGACACAGGACTTTCCGATTCTACCGTTACATTCGCGTTAATATGCCCTGCTGGAAGCGGGGGCATTGTCCGAATCTCAATTACACGCCCATTTCCATTCTCCTTTGGAGAAACACGACACCACCTAACAGAACTGGACATGTTTGCGATCCTAAATGACGCATTTGACGGCCCACAGACTGTAACCAGTTGAACGACATCGGCATCATCGCGAATAACTCCAAAATCAACTTTATCAGGAACGGCTCGAACAATGGGGGCGGAAGGAGGGCTTTCATTAATGAGCACATTGCCTGTCAATTTAAGTTGAAAATATGGCTCGCGGGGATCATTTGACTGGACATAAATGGTCTTAGAGACAGGGCCGCGACGTCCTTTCAGGGAGAGGTTTACAGTTAATACAGTACTTGATCCTGGCTGGACAACCTTGTCCAAAAGATTGGCCACGGCGCCACAACATGCCCGCACCGATTCAATCATCAAAGGCGTCCCACCATCATTGCGAAGCGTAAATTTATGAATTTGATTTGTACTTGCGGCCGACGACCCAAAATCAAAAACAGGCTCTTCGCAAATAATTCGAGGGGGCTTAAGAGTATTTTGCGCACACAAAATTACTACAGAAAAAATCCATATTATTCCCGCTCCGCAAAGCAACCTAAAGCTCTTCATCAATTACTATTCCTTGTTGCAAACTGAGCCAGAAGTCGCTTTTTGGCCGAAAGAGCAGACAGGCGAACTCTTTCCTCACCATCCGATGAAAGGCTGGACAGTAGTTCAATATCAGACTGATCCCCCACATCACCCAGCGTTGCTATAGAAGCCATCCGAAGTTGAACACTAGATGAGGATTGCGCTTCAATCCTCGCTATGGGCAGGATGTTGCCGTTTTTCGCCCGACCACATACCTGCATGGCCGTAACGCGTGTGATTATACCATATTTTGCGCTCGCGGCGATTCTCTGTGCTTCACAACCAATCGATACTTGATCAAACTCGGGGTGCTGCTCGCTTAATGAATAAAGTCCAATCAATGCTGTACCCGCCATCGAACTAGTCGTATTTGAAAGGACAACATAATACGCGCTAAACATCTCCTGTCGCTCGAAATCGTTCGTTGTTTTGCGAGTCGCTGGCCACTTCCGGTCATAATAGGGGGCGAGATGTTGCAGGCAATAATCTCGAAAAACCTCATCTTGATTTTCATCAGAAATAATATCCATCAGAAATCTGCCAAGTTGGGGAGGGAGCACGGATTGTCTAACCAACATATCCAGCAAATCGTTTTTGATTGAATTTAACGACAATGAATCTGCCGACTCATTGGGACGCGAGACCAGAAGAAAGTTAAAGATAGCGTCCAACTCCTGCGCCGTCAGTTCGTTGCCCAATAGCCAGACTGCCGCCGTCCGCCTTCGGTATTCATCACGAAGCGAACCGCCACGTGATTGAAGAACATTCGCCACACGTTCTGTTGGTGCCTTAACCTCAACAACTACAGACTGACGGGCATTCGAGCGCGCATCTTCTGCCGCTGACGACTGGATTGAAATAGGCAAATTTCGCGCCTTATTTTGTGATGAACCGATTATATCCGAATGATCCCTTTGGCTTTCACGTTGTCCTGCTACAACAGTTGAACGAGACTCATGTTGATGTTTCTCAACACTGGATGATTTCTGTGAAGGAGAATCGACATGCCGGCATCGTAACACCAATAGGACTACTCCAAGACATACGATTACTGCAATACCTAACCATGCAATTATCCTAACCATTATATTCACCCCTTTACCAAGATAATTCCACGAAATTAAGGGCGCGTAATCTTGTTTCTGTAAATTGAGTTGGGCTTGAAAAAGCGGGTCAAACCGGTCTCTTGCGCATAACCCACACAACCGCACTAATAAGAACGGCTGTAAACATCAAAAGCAATGGCAAAACAATAATTCTATTCCCTTTAGTCATCTGGTCGTGCTTTGCCGGGTCAACAAGAGGGCTACTATTTGCAACTTTATCGCCTGATCTCACTAACTGCGGACTTATCTCGTTTGTTAGGGCTGGGTTTCTTTCCCTGACAGGCAGACATGTAGTCTGCCTATTTAAAATATGCAATGCGCCATAGGCACTATCTGACTGATTCACAATCTCGCTCAGAATGCTCCTCGCCTCTCCTGGCCGTTTCAAGCCAATATAACAGCGAGCAATTTCCTCTTTGGTTTCAAGACTGTCTGTTGCTATGGTATTTCCTGCTTGCATGATATCCTTCCAGATATCTAAAGCATCATTGAATCTCGCCTTTCTGGAGAGCCAACGCGCATAACAAGCACGTAACGCCAACACATATGGGTCGGCGACATTTCCTTGCGGCGAGATAAGATACGTAGGCTCCAAACTGGTTGACGAAATAACTGCCTGGCGCATTTCCTTAAAGTCCCTTCTTGACTTTTCTAACGGTGGACCGGGCTCATAAACACAAAATGACTGCGGCATGCTCTGCACATAATCAGTAAGGTTTGAGCCATATTGGTAATATAAAATTAATTCATACTTGCCAGGCAATAGTTCCTTCGTTCCTACCTGAGTCACACTCAGGAAATCAGTAATATCAATTCGACCAGACATCGCCGCCCCGACTTGCAGTTCAACACCTTCCCGCCACCGAACTCCAGCAACACTACACAACTCCACAATCTCCTTTCCCTCAGAACGAACCACCGCTGGCCGAACCCAAGGCGAACCGCGTCCAACAGAGTTGATCCACACAGGATCGCTTCCTATGTTTGTCACACTGAAACTCACATAAATTGGGAGATCAGGATAATAATCGCAATCCACTATCGTCGTGAGACGAAGGTTCGCAGCGACACTTCCCCCGATGCAGGCCAACTCACAGAGCAAAGCACAGCAAAGTAATTTTCTTAACATAAAGTCATTTCTTTTACGGGCCCTTTACCGAATGTTTTTGTTTGCATATAAAATCGTCGCTTCCAGCTATGGAGCAGAAATCAGTCGGTGGCGTCCAAGAAGGATATGGGTTGATAAATTGATCCATAATGCATATTTTCGGGCTCATATGCCCATCATTAACCGGAACACCCGGTGGATCCAAGTAAAGGGCATGGCCAAGTTCGTGCGCCACAATGAGTTTCTCATACGCCAACAAACGAACCATATCGTCACCCACCCAGTATTCTGGCTTCGAAAAGTCAACCTTACAGATAGCCTTTGTGTCAATATGACCAGCAGTAATTCCAACACTCGACAAATCGGATTTCTGGAGGAGAATTGAATACATGTCCTTCAAATGCGCAGTTGCATAGTTCGCATTTATGACCTGGCCATCGGTCATCTCGTTCGTAGTAATAATCTTAACCTCGTAGCCCAGTTTATTTTCAGGGCCATAGAGAACCAAAGCTGAGTCGATGCTGTCTTGGTTACATATAAAAACAGTCTTTTTTGTGGGATTGGTGCGCCAGCGCACTTCGCTACAGAGGAATCCCCGATACTCTTCATATCGAGAAATATTATCACCAGGATGATTTTTACCCGTCGGCTCTGAATCCGCATCATCACCCGCATTACCAGCATTGTATGTCCATCCATCCCAAATGTGGTTTTCGTCATCGTCCAGTGGAATGTTTGTGTACTCCTTCACCCCCCCCTTCTTCTTTCCCGATACAGGTAAGACCGCCGTCCTGTGTAGTGAACTCCACCATAATCTTTCCGTAAGCCCCATAGTCGAAACACTTCACTGTAACCGTCGCATCCGAAAGATTGTTCGCGACCGTCTCAGCGCCCGAGTCTGAGATCGTAAACCCGGATTGACCAGGCAAGAACTGCAGATCGTCCCAAGAAGCGGAATCTTCACCGCTACCAGGAACAATCTTTGGCGCATTAAGACAATAACCAGGCTCGGTAGAAACCCCGTGAAGCAAAAACCTAAATCGGCCCTTTATCGAGTCAGGCAAAACCTTCGCCTTGATCTGAACTGTATTGTCTTCGTTTCCGCCTTTGGGCTCAAAAGTTGCCGGACATTTCTCTAACACCACTTTGATTACCGTATAATCCTGCGACACTGTTTTCGGAGCACACGGCGGACAGGGCGGCGCAT
>JBAXPK010000066.1:0-12725 GCA_037132275.1 bacterium | reverse complement strand
TCGCCGGTTTTCTCGACCGCCTTTTCAGCAACATTCTTTGTAACCTCTGCCGCTTGCGGAATTGTCTCCGACGGCTATCCTACCCTATATTATCCCATCTCTTCGTGCCAAATTACGATCACCCGAGCATTTGATTGAGGGAGATGATCGGCAAGAGCACTGACAGGGTGACAAGAAGAACAAAAATGCCGATGGCCAGAATAAGAATGGGTTCAAGCCAACTTAAGGTACGGGTGGCAAAACGGTTCCATTGGTGCTGATAGGCATTGCCGGCGGTGTCGAGAAGCTTCTCCAGGGCGCCGCTGGCTTCACCGGCCTGTATCCAGGCTGGCAGGGATCGCGCCAATGGCGGGATTCGGCGCACGGCATCGGCCAGGCTGCTGCCATGTCGGACAGACTCCGCTTCCGTCTCCATCAAATGCGCCACCCAGGCGCTTCCGGTCGAGCGTCCGGCCAGTGCCAGGGCCTCTACCAATCCCACCCCGCCTTGCAACAGGATGGATAGCGTTCTGGCACAGCGAAGATTTGTCACAATGGTATAGCCGCGCCCCACAAGCGGAATTCGAAACAGCCACTGGTCAATCCGAACCCTCAGGGCAGGTTCAACCACCATCCGCTGCCTGAGATACGAACGCCCAAACAACGCGCCCAGCATCAGTACCGGCACCCCGAACATCAGTATCCGTCCAGCCATCATCATCACCCGCGTCAAGACGGGTAACTGGAACTTGCTGGATTGCTCAGTCATCACCGAGGCCGCCGCCGGCACAACAAACCCCAGCAGAACCACCGCCACCACGATGGCAAAGACCAGGATGATGGAGGGATAGATCAAGGCCGACACAATTTTTTCGCGCAGATGCTCCTGCTCTTCGAGAAACAAAGCCAGGCGTTCCAGCATGGCTTCAAGATTCCCGGACTTTTCGCCCACCTCAAGAATGGCTTTTTCGTAGGGCTTGATTTGAGGCGCCCCGGCACTGAGCGCCGCCGCCAGCGAGGCGCCCTCTCGGATCCTGTCCCGCACTCCGGCCAGCAACGAGGGCGAAACCCCCAACTCTGGGGACTCCATGAGTATTTCCATGGCCGACACCAACGGAAGACCGGCCCCGAGCAAAACCCCCAATTCACGATAAAAGGCGACCCGGCTTTCGGCCTTGAAGGAGGCGCCTCGACGCGATGAAAGCGAAGCGCCGGCCACCGACTCGGAGGGGGACACCTGCTGGGGAAGAATACCGCGTGCCGTCAGTTTTTCCCGTGCTTCCTTGAGATCTTGTGCTTCAATCAGGCCGCGTCTCCCGGCCCCGGCGCTGTCAAAACCCTTGTATGCAAACGTGCGCATTTAGGCTCCTGAAATACCCAGGGCATACAAGATTTCGGCGAGGCTGGTTTTTCCCGCCATGACTTTGTCGAGCCCGTCGTCAAGCATAGTCAGCCGGGTTTCATTGCCGGGCAGATCCCGCATCTGGCGTGCTGCCGAGGCGCCACCTCGGATCAGTTCCTCGATTTCGCTGTTCATGACCAGCATCTCGAATATCCCGATACGGCCCCGATAGCCGCCCAGACACTGCGGACAGCCCCCGGGTTCATATAACGTCACACCGCTCAAGCGTTTTCCGGCCGCCCCCAGGAGCGAGAGATCCCGACTGGAAGCCGTGACCGCCTTCCGGCAATGCGGACACAACTGCCTCACCAGCCGTTGGGCGAGTACCCCGCGCAGGGCGGCCGCCAGCAGGTAGGGCTCCACGGCCATATCCATCATCCGGATCACCGCGCTCGCGGCATCATTGGTATGCAGGGTCGTGAAAACCAGATGCCCCGTCAAGGACGCCCTGACGGCAATTTCCGCAGTCTCACTGTCACGGGTTTCACCCACCAGAACCACATCGGGATCCTGGCGAAGAATGTGGCGCAAACTCCGCGCAAAGGTCAGCCCGATCTTCGGCTTCACCTGCATCTGCCCGATATCCTGAAGTTGGTATTCAATGGGATCCTCAATCGTCATCACATTCCGGCCCTTGGTATCGAGCTTCCGGATCGCCGCGTAGAGCGTCGTGGTCTTTCCGCTTCCGGTGGGGCCGCAGACAATAATGAGTCCATTCGACTCATGAAGCAGGGCATCAAAGGAACGGGTGATCGCCTCGGGCATCCCGAGATCCCCGGCGGTCATGACGGAGGAATCGCGATTCAACAACCGCAACACCACCCGCTCGCCTTCGGCCACGGGCACGGTGGAGACGCGAATATCGATTTCCCGCTCGCCCACCCGTACGCGGGCCATGCCGTCCTGGGGCAACCGTTTCTCGGCGATATCCAAGTGGGCCATGACTTTGATCCGCGAGACCAGTGCCCGCTCAAGATGCTTGGGCGGACTCGCCTGTTCATACATCACGCCATCAACGCGGTAACGAATCCGCAGACGGGACTGGAAAGGCTCAACATGGATATCCGAGGCCCGCGCCTTGACGGCCTCCAGCAAAATGACATTCACAAGCTGGGTGACAGGAGCCTCCTCGGCGGTCTTGAGAAGATCATCCGAACGGGTCTCTCCGGACTTTGCCCCGCCCTCATCCCCGTGTTCCATATCACGGAGAAAATCTTCGGTTGATTCCCGCCGGCTGACGTAGCAGCGCTCAATGGCCTTTAGAATGACGTCACCCGGCGCCACGACGGGGCGCAGTTCGCTCCCCACCAGGAGGGCGATATCCTGATGTTTTCCCAACTCAACAGGATCGGTCACCAACAGGCATAATTCCCCCTCCAACCGCACCGGAAGCATGCAGTGGGTTCGAGCCCATTCGACAGGAATTCCTTCAACCAAGGTGGGATCAAGAGCCTCGTCCCCGACCTCAGCCAGAAACGTGACCCCAAACTCAAGCGCCTTCGCCCGCAGCTCCTCTATATTGTCTTTTGAGTTAATGGCTCCGTCCCTTCGTTGAGAATGCTGACATACGGATGATAGGCAAACACTTGGCCTCGCTGGCGACCGCTTACTTCCTTCGCAATGCCCAGTTTCGACAGGTGAGCAAAAGACGAGCGCACCGTGGGTTCGGTCAGGTTCAAGGCACGGGCCACCGTCTGAACTGTAGTCAGCGGCTTCCGCTCGAAATAATGGTGGACACGCAAAGCGGTACCGGCAGGTTTGCCAATGGTTTGGATGAGTTGCCGGTCAGTCTCGAACAGCCTCAAAACGCGCGTCGCCGTCAGGGCGGCTTGGTCTCCTGTCTCCTTAATACCCGTGAGGAAGAATCGTATCCAGCCCTCCCAATCCCCCTCGGTGCGCACTCTTTGGAGTAGCTCGTAATACTCAGCGCGATGCGTCTTGAAATACAAACTGAGATACAGAAGTGGCTCGCGCAAGGCGTTCTCAGTGCACAACAACAGGGTGATGAGCAAGCGACCCAACCGGCCGTTGCCATCCAAGAATGGGTGAATGGTTTCAAACTGGACGTGGGCCAGCGCAGCCTTGATGAGCGTGGGGGTTGGCGCCGGATCATCGTGGAGAAATTTCTCCAATGACCCCATGCATTCTATCACGAGTTCGGGAGGAGGAGGCACGTAGCGGGCAGTTCCCGGACGACTGCCGCCAATCCAGTTCTGCGAGCGGCGGAATTCCCCGGGCGCTTTGTCGCTTCCCCGTCCCTTTGCAAGCAGTGTGCCATGGACTTCCAAGAGCAACCGGAGACAGAGCGGAAAACCGTCCTCACGCATGCGACGCAATCCGTGATTCAACGCCGCCACATAATTTGAGACTTCCTGAACGTCATCCAGGGGAACACCAGGGAGATTCGCGTCCTCGAACAGGAGCAATTCAGAGAGCGAGGATTGTGTTCCCTCGATCTGCGATGAAAGAACCGCTTCTTTGCGGATGTACATATACAGGAAAAGTGAGGGCTCGGGCAACATCATGGAAACCCCATCGAGACGCCCTAATGCACGATTGGCATCCTCATACAGCCCTTGGAATCCGATAACTGAAGGCATGACTGCGGGGGGCAATGGGAACGGAATAAATGCCTTACAGACCTCTCCCGTGGTAGAAGTCTCGGTGTAACGTCCTGTTGGAGATGGACTTATCACTTAAGAAACGCGCCTTTCTTTATATTCACGCAAAGAAAAGATAAGTCATTTTCTTTTCTTAAGCAAGTTTCTTCCTTGTAATTCTGAGATGCCTCTATTTTACACCGCGTGAATAATTCCCTTCGTGGCCTGGTACCCGGCTGCCATGGCGCAGGGCGCGAAATAGGTCTCGGACTTTGGCGGGTTCATAACGGCGATTGATGAAGTCGGCACGGAAATGCCGCGCTCCGGCATCTCGCAGTTCTTTCAATCGGCCAGCCAACGATAGCGGTACCTTATTAATGGCTATGGTTCGACAGCCATGCTGGATCATCCTGACCGATTCCCCGCTACCAGACTCCCATTCCCGCTCGGAGGTCCGACACTCCGGAGTAGCCGGACAGCGCCGGGCCTCCGCCGCCAACGCACAATTCTCGGAAATAAACAAAGGGGTGTCTTGATAGACAATCACCGTCACGCGGTCGCCAAACTGCTCCAGTAACGAAACCATATTCTCGCGGCCATCTTCGGGCGATAAAGTACACCGGCTTGCCCCCATGGTAAAAGCCTGCCGGACAGCAGAACGATTGGTGACATAGACCGACCACTCGGTGGTCAGATCAGCCCCTTCCACGGTATTAGCGGTTGAAGAACAGGGCCAATCCAAAAACGTCCAGGCAGACAGGGCCGCCGCCTCCCAACGCATCCACCCCGCCGCACGCAGGGCCTTGATCTTCTCCTGAAGTTCGAGGCGCTCCCATTCCCGGGTCAACAGGGGTAATGCCAGACGTATTCTCCCCTCCCCAATGCGCTCGCGTAACGTCGTCAGGCCAACCAGCAACTCGGGTAAAGGGTCGCGCTGAATCTCCACCACCACCTCTTCCACGTCACTCAAGTCGTCCGGTTCCAAGGCGGAGAAACAGGCAATCCTGTCGGTTTTGAGCGCCCATTCTCCGTGGCTCGTCCCCTCGGATGTCCCGCATGGAAGCAGTGGTTTCTCCTCAGTTTGGACGCTGTGAATGCGACCCTGCTGGTGAGCAGCCATTGCCTCTGATAGCTGAGTCATCACCTCGCGGCGAAGACGGTTAAAAAGGGAGACGGGAACGAACAGATTCTCCTGATTGTCAAGGTGCAGGTCAGCCAGTTCAAAAGCCGTGTCGCCCAGTTTCGCAAATGCGATCCGGGCGGTAGCCGCCACACCTTCAATGGCACGACTTCCCTCAAACAGACCGGTAATTTCGGCTTTGGCAGAAAACTCGTCACCTGACACTGTGCGGACTGTCGCATCCAGTCTTTCGGCGGTGACCGTGATGGCGACCTTGACAGGTGTTCGGACGCGATAGATGCCGGGTTTGGGGCGTGGAAAGCGGTAGCGCTGCTTCACTTCCTGGGATGAGGAACAATACAGCGGCGCACCGGGCTCAATCTCGGGATGATCGATCGGCAACAAGACCTCAACCAGATGGCCGGCCTGCGCTTCAAAGACTTCCAACGCCGGTTTGCCGCGTCCGCCCGGCAGACGCAGATGATCAACCGGAAACCCAAAAGGGCGCCCCCGTCCCGGAATATCCGTCTGGATCCCGTCATGTCGCTCCAAACGCCGCTGGGTCTTGAACCGCACCCACTCATCCCCACCCTGCCTGACAATCTGCTCAACTGTGCCAATCGGGGCTCCGCGATGTCCAACCACATCGGCATCCGTGACCTGCCGGTTGTGTGGCGAGTTGACATACAGATCCGTCCAGGGGCGGCTGAAAATGGTTTTAATCTCCTCCTCTGCCTCCCGCTTGGCCGAATCCGACAGACAGCCCTCCAGAAGCTTCCGGTAATATTGAGTTACGGCCGCCACGTACAGCGCACTTTTCTTCCGGCCCTCGATCTTGAAGCTGAAGACCCCGACCTCGCGCAGTTTCACAATGTCGCCGGTCAACGCCAGATCTTTCATGGAAAAAGGATAAGACGTCGAGGGCTCGAACGAGTCCCGGCACGGATAGGTACACCGGCCCCGGTTTCCGCTTCGGCCGCGCAACAGGGAAGAATAAAGACAGAGTCCGCTATAGGAATAACACAGGGCGCCATGGATGAAGACCTCCACATCCAAACCGCTTTCCCGGACAATCGACGCCATTTCCGTCAAGGTGAGCTCACGGGCCAATGTTACCCGGCTAAACCCAAGCTGCCGGGCGGCGACCGCGCCGGCGACATTATGAATGGCCATCTGGGTGCTGGCATGAAGCGCCAGCCGGGGGAAACAGGCGCGCGCCAGCCGGGCGATTCCGAGATCCTGCACAATAACCGCATCCACCGCCGTTGCGTCCAGAAGCGCCAGGGTTTCGATCGCCTCATCCAACTCATTATCCTGAACCAGGGTATTGAAGGCCACAAAAACGGATCGCCGGGGAGAGGCCGCATGGGCGTAGCCCACAATTTCGCTCAGCTCTTCAGGAGAAAAATTAGCCGCCTCGGCACGGGCAGAAAATCGTTTTAGACCCAGATAAACCGCGTCTGCACCATAGGTAAAAGCGGCATAAGCGGCCTCCAAGTCACCGGCGGGAGAAAGAAGTTCAGTCCTCATCGTGACCGGACTCCCCTCACCACCAACCCCGGCGCCTCAGGTAGAAATATAAAACGATGGTAATGCCCCCCGTTATCAGGCAGACCCAAACCCAACCAAGGGGATCTTCCAGATTCGGCCAGTGGTAGATATTCATTCCGTAATAACTGGTAATCACCAGCGCAGGCATGCAGAGCGTGGCCATCACGGTCAGAACTTTGATCACATGGTTCACCTGCATCTGCTGGATATTGAGATGAACCTGAAGCACACTGGTCAATGAGTCCCGGGCGTTTTCAGCCGATGAACTGATTCGGACCAACTGATCCAGCAAGTCGCGGTAATAGGGAATCATATGACTTCTGACAATTTTAAACTCAGCATGGGCCAGTCGTGCAATCGTTTCCCGCTGCGGCCAGGCAACCTGCCGGAGTCGTTGAACCTCGCCCTTGAGTTTCATCACGTCGGAGAGGATATCCCCCGACTTATTGGCCAGGATGGATTTCTCAAGGTCTGAGATTTCAAGGGACATTTCCTCAAGCGCCGGAGCATAGCCTTCCAACAGGAAATCCAAAATCGTATAGGTCAGCCGGTCTGGAGCACGAGCCACGGCGGGAGCATTTTTCAGAACGCGATCCATGGTGGCGCTCACACACTTGAGCGGACTGCGATGGTAGGTCACCAGAAAGTTTTTTCCGATGAACATATCCAACTCGCTCGCCTTGAACTCACCGTTCAGGTAGTTGACGGCATGAACGACCAGAAAGAGATACCCGTCGTATTCCTCGATCTTGGCCCGATCGCTTGGGGCAAAGCAGTCTTCAATTGCCAGTGGATGAAACTGGAACACACCTTCCAGCACCGACTTGGCTTCCTCGTCGGAACATTCGCCGAGATCCACCCAGAACTGGACACCGTCATCCTGCAAGACAACCTTCAGCAAATCCAGGGTAATATCCTGGCTGATCAGTCGTCCCTGCGATTGGTTAAAAACAAATGACCGGATCATGAAACGGCTTTCGGATGCGGTTTGCGTGTGCGTTTTTCAAACAAGTCCAACTGGGGATTTTTCACCAACCCATGGGCCTTAAGGATGCGCAGGGTCTGGAGCAGATCTGACTTTTCATAATTCCGGTTCACACGGACAGCTGAAACCAGCTCCAGCAGCATGGTGCGAAACGAGATGACACCGTCCACGCCCCGCTCACGCAGACCGGCCAGGGTTTTCTCGCGGATATCCTCCGATACCGGCAGTTCAGGAATGCATAAGATTACGGCCAGCGGCTCCCCCCCCAGTCGGGCGGCGGCGGCCAGTCGGGAGGACCGTTCCGCATAACGCAGGATCTCAGGGGCTTGCTCATACACTCCCGAATAGAATCTCTCCGAATGCCCGCCACGAACCCCGACCACGGCCCGACTGATGGTTTTCAGGTCGGCACTGGTCCAAACCATCTGGGAGGAGACCTTATGGTCGAGCGCCTGGGGATGAAAAACCAGAAAATCCAATTCTTCCTCAATCCGTTTTGTGCGGCCTGCCGGAACATACTTGCACGGCTGGGCAACTAGAAACCCAAGATGCTCAAAATAATCACGGGTAATTTGTTCATTTACAGCAGACATTCCAAGCCTCCCCGAGGATCGCCTCATCGACTTCACAGCCCACCACCACCGCACCGAGTTTCTTGGCCAGGACAAATCGTGGCCGTTTATTCAAGGTCTTCTTGTCAGCGGTCATGGCCTCGCGAAGCGCGGACCATCCGATCTGGACACTCGCAGGGCGGATCGGCAGCCCGAGCGCCTCAAGCAGGTTCGAAACACGGCGGGCATCCGCTTTGGCGAACCCCTCGACGCTGACGGACAGATGCGCCGCATAGTGCATTCCCATCGCCACGGCTTCACCATGCAGCCATCGGCCATACCCGCCAACCGTTTCAAGGGCATGGCCCAGCGTATGACCGAAGTTGAGAATGGCACGCGGGCCGATTTCCCGCTCATCCATCGCCACCACTTCGGCTTTGATCTCACAGCACCGGGCAATCACCTTCTCGAGCAATGCCGCATCACGATTCAGGAGATTAGCCGTCTGTTTTTCCAGCAGGTGGAAAAAGGACGCATCCCAGATCACACCATATTTGACGACTTCCGCAAGCCCCGAGACATACTCACGCTGGGGAAGGGTCGCAAGCAAATCCAAATCGGCATCCACCTCAATCGGCTGATAAAATGCACCGACCAGGTTTTTCCCTTGCTTTAGATTCACCCCGGTCTTACCGCCCACGGAACTGTCAACCATGGCCAGCAGCGATGTGGGGATCTGGACAAATCGAATACCACGAAGATAGGTGGCCGCCAAAAACCCGGCCAAATCGCCCACCATTCCTCCGCCCAACGCAACAATGGCGTCGTTCCGGTCGAGCCGGGCCCCCGCCGCCTGACCGTACAAAGACTCGACTGACTTCAGCGACTTGGTCTCCTCGCCGGCAGGAACCACCGCACGCAAACACTCGATTCCGCAGGCTTCAAGCTGCTTCTGTACCGCCGCGCCATGGAGGGCGTCGACATTGGAATCCGAAACAATCAAGATGCGAACGCCCGGCTTGTCCCCCAACACTGAAGCCCAGGACAGAGCCCGCCCGATATGAATGGGATACGATCGTTCCGCCAGCTTAACCTGAATTGTTGTAGCCATCCGTAGTCCTCCAGTTCGCCGCGCATTTGGCATAGGGTCAATCTATATCACACCATCAACAGAGTCAACCCACCCCCGCAACCTCCAGGGGTGCATGACAAATTTCAGGACATCTCTCAAAAGGCCTATATTCCCTCACATATATATGCCAATATATATACTTTCATCCCGAAACGGAAAAGAGTCTTGAACAGAAGCCCGCGAAGCTCACGAAGGCCACACGCGGCGAGTACGCCGCCTGTGGCGGGTTCAGGCCAAAAAAACTAGACATGTATTCCGCGAAGCGTGACCATTACCCCCTTCGTGATCTTTGTGGGCTTCTGTTCAAACTCTTCCCCGTCCATCACCAGACATTGTGTAGGCAGAAGAATTTTGTCATGCGCCGCAACCTCCAAAATTCAGGTCAGGTGTGACGGCGGCGGCGCAGCGCCAGGGCCGTGAGGGCGAAGAAGAGGGAAGCCACCAGCAGGGTGTAGAGCAGGGAGAGTCCCAGCCACTGCAGGTCACCCCACCCCATACGCAGGCTGCTGTGGAGTTTCTCGACCTTCTTCTCGAAGAGCGAGTAGCTTGGAACTGCCAGATAGAACCCATAGGTCACCACGTTCGCCGCCTTGCACCAGAAGCGGGCCCAGGGCTCCGAGGCGTGGCTCACGGCCGCCGACAACATGACCAGCAGCCCGTAGAAAGTCGACTCGTTTGCCAGCCCCATCAGGATCACGGCCATGAAGGGATGCATCACCGTCACCAGGAACGACAGGATCGACACGATCACCGCCACCTGGAGAAGGGATTCGCCGAACAGATAAAGCACCCCCCACTGGAGAGGAATGTGCCAGACCCCGAACAGGATCAGCGCCGCCGCCGTCACCAGTGCATACAGCACTGCGGCCACGAGCATGACGGCGGCATACAAGGCCAGCAGCCACACCTCGGGCGGACAGGGCTTGGTGATCACCATCTTGAAGCACCGCTGGTTGAAGTTGTACGACAAGGTCATGATGGCCAGGGCCGCGACAAAGACCATTACGAACCAGTGCGACTGCTCCATGAGCATCTTGATGAGCTGGAACTTGTCGCGACTGGAGATAAAGAATAGCGAGGGAATCAGCGTGGTGCCCCAGATGAAGACCAGAAAAAGCCCGACCAGCACCACGAGCCGGTTGCGCCGGAAGAAGGTCAGGTGTACCGAGAGGTTGGCAAGGAAGGCCTCTTTCATGGCGCCCCCCCTTTCAGGACATTGAAGAAAGCCTCTTCCAGGTTCAACCGTTTAAGCGAACAGCTCAACACGGTGATCCCGGAACCCCCGGCGAACTGCATGAAGTCGGCCAGATGGGTGGCCGGGAAGGTGCCCCGTACAACCCCATTCAGCGCGGGTGCCGCCGTCACATAGGCAGGAACGGCAAGGGACTCGGGGCCACCGTATTCGACCACATAGGTGTCGCGGTCGATCTTCATCAGACGGGAGAGGTCATCCTGCACCATCACACGGCCGTGGTCCATGATGGCCACCCGGTTGCAGACCATCTCGACCTCGGACAGCACATGCGAGTTGATGACAAAGGTTGTCCCCTGCCTATTCATCTCCAGAATGATATCGCGGAACTCCTTGACGACAACCGGATCCAGTCCGCGCGTGGGCTCGTCGAGGAAGACCAGTTTGGGATCCGTCACCAGGCAGGCGGCGATCCCCAGCTTTTGCTTCATGCCCTTGGAGCACTTGTCGAGGCGTAGGTCGCGGTATTCAGCCAGACCGAGGCGCTCGATCACCTCATCCTGACGCGACGCGGGAATGGTCGCGTCATGAAGACGGGTATAGTAGCGCAGGGCCTCCTGAACCGTCAGATACTGATGGTAGTGCGGCTCTTCAGGCAGGTAGGCCAGTCGCCGGAAGAGCGGTTCGCCGGGAACAGGAATCTCGCCGTCAACCCGGATCTCGCCGCTTGCGGGTCGGATCAGCCCGAGAAAGCAATACATGGCCGTGGACTTACCCGCCCCGTTCGGCCCCAACAGGCCATAGACATCCCCGCAGTTGACGGTGATGCTGAAGCCATCCAGCGCCCGGATCACACGGCGGCGGACCCCCTGCTTGAAATTCACCCGGACATCGGAGGCCACAATCATGGCTGTTTACCCTCCAGGAACAGGTCGTGCAGGATCTGCTCATCGGTCCGGTTGGTCACGGTCACCGTGGCCAGCTTCTTCTTCACGCTTTCACAGAGGTTGCAGCTGCAGGAGAAGAGCGCCCCGCCGCAGGACGGGCACTTTATGCGGTTGGCAAACGCCTGAGCCGATGCGTCCAACTTCACCTCGGACGCCTTTGCCGGCTCGGAACTGTGACGCGACACCACCGGCTGCAAGGCCTGGGTCTTGGCTCCAGCCTCGTAATCCGCCCGGGTAATCCCCTTATGCTGTGCCAGCAACTCCAACTGCTGGCGCACCGGCGGCTCAAGGACCACGTCGGCGTTGGCAATCTCACCGATCGTGAAGAGTCCCACCCGCCCGTCCGAACCGATCAGCACGGTCGTCGGGTAACTCGAGACTCCGAACTGGTCGGCGACGACCCGGTTGGTATCGATTCCCACGGGAAACTGCAGCTTCATCTGGGCCCTGTACGCATCCACCACTTCCGGCTTCTCGTCGACATTGACCCCTAGGAGGACCACCGGCTCGCCATGGTGTTTCTGGATGAAAACCTGAAGTTCGGGCATCTCCTCCTTGCAGGGACCACACCAGGTGGTGAAGAAGTTCAGGACAATGACCTCACGACCGATATGCTCAGCGAGGTGGAAGGACTCACCCGTCCGCAACGTCAGGGTGAAGTCCGGCGGGAATTTGCCCTGCCACCGGGCTGATGCCTCCATGTAGTTCTTAATGCCCTGGATATCCCGGCTGGCAGGGGGCGGCTTGGTGAAGGCCTGAAATACGACCACGACCATGCCGAGAACCAGTGCGGCGAGGACTAGATACCTCTGTTGCTGATGTTGCCGTATTGCAGTCATAGGTTGTGGGAGCATCGCACATCCCGTTCAAGGTTGTGAAGGATAATCTAGGCCTTGATATATTTGGCGGTAGACTCTGCCTTGGCTGAAGCAGCCGCTAGATTTCAAGAATAACCAATGCTGAACAGGTTCAGCATGGATCAGAAGCCGTCTCTTTCGGATATTGCACAGGTTGCTGGAAGCCGAACCGAAGATAGGCAATCTGAAGCGCGGGTGAGAAAAAGCTGGGGACAGGAAGATTGATTTTCGGCCATGGCATTTCATTTCCTTTTTTCCCTTGATTGTTCTTTCAGGCAACCGTTGGGCTTGGAGTTGAGTCATCTCCACCCTCGGTCTGGTTACACCGGCCCGAATCTGGAGGGAAGTACATCAAATCAGCCCGACCAACACAATACTGGATGATGGCGGGGTTTGAATCGCCCGCCGG
>JBAXPK010000065.1:0-12898 GCA_037132275.1 bacterium | reverse complement strand
GCTTAGTGTTTAGTGAGCGATTTGGAGACTGATCATGCAAATTAGAGCGTTTAAAGCGTGGTGTGCCCGTCCTGACCTGGCCGCTAAAGTGGCCGCCGTTCCCTATGATGTGGTGAATACCGCGGAGGCGGCAGAGCTGGCGGCAGGAAACCCTTACAGTTTTTTACACATTTCCAGGGCGGAAATTGACATGGCCCCGGGGATTGACCCCTACTGTGATGCCGTTTATGCCCGGGGACGGGATACGCTGCATCGTTTCCAAAAGGAAGGCATCCTGAAGCAGGAATCCACACCTCAACTCTTCCTCTACAGGCAAACCATGGGGCACCATGTCCAGCGGGGTATTGTGGCCTGCTGCTCCACGGTGGAATATGAGCAGAAAATCATCAAGATCCACGAAAAGACCCGCCAGGATAAGGAGGATGACCGTACCCGCCATATCAAGACCCTGAATGCCCAGAGCGGACCGGTCTTTCTGCTGTACCGGGATGACACCTCCCTGAACGCGCTTGCCGCCGAAACTGAAGAGACTGCGCCTCTGTTTGATTTTGTCGCGCCCGACGGCATCGCCCATGCCGGTTGGAAATTTGCAAATCCGAAGGCCGTGGCCGACGCATTCAGGAACGTTCCCGTGGCCTATATTGCCGACGGCCATCACCGTGCTGCCTCGGCCGTCCGGGTCGCCAGGGAACAACGGGCAGCCCATCCCAACCAGACTGGCGAAGAAACCTATAACTGGTTCCTCGGGGTTCTTTTTCCCGCCAGCCAGATGCAGATTCTCGCCTATAACCGCTTAGTCAAAGATCTCAACGGCTTGACTCCCACGGCTTTCCTCGACGCGGTCCGGCACCGTTTCACCGTCAAAAACACCTCCACATCAAGACCTGCCGCACCGGGTTCTGTGTGCATGTTCCTTGGAGGACAATGGTATACCCTTGACTGGATTCTCCCCCCCAACACTCCGCCGGCGGAACGTCTGGATGTGGCGGTTCTCCAGGAACGTCTGCTGGCACCCCTGCTCGGCATTGATGACCCGCGCACCAGTAAACGCATCGAATTTGTCGGGGGAATTCGAGGAACGGCCGAACTGGAAAAGCGAGTCACCGCAGGGGATCATGCCGTGGCGTTTTCAATGCATCCGACCACGGTCGAACAGTTGATGGACATCGCGGATGTGGGCGGAATTATGCCCCCAAAGAGCACCTGGTTTGAGCCCAAATTGCGGGACGGCCTCTTCACTCATGTGCTGGATTAACGCGCGCTTATCAAATCTTCGACAAACCCATTTGATCTTGATAGGATTCAAAAAGCATGAAATCAAGAATCCTTGTCATGGATGATGACCCTTCGATCTGCAAGATTTGTACCTTGTTCTTGAATCGTCTCGGTTATGATGTGGATTGCGCGCCTAATGGCGAACAAGCCATTGAACTATTTTCCAGCGCCATGAAAGCCAATACCCCCTATCGGGCCGTTATTCTGGATCTGACCGTTCGAACAGGCATGGGCGGTCTCGAGGCCGTCAAAGAACTCCGAGTTCTGGATCCCCACGTCTACGCGATCATGTCCAGCGGCTCCTCTGTCGACAGACAGACTGCATCCTATCACTCACAAGGCTTCGATGCGATCCTTCCTAAACCATTCCGTCTTCAAGATATCACTGAATGCATGAAGCCTATTAAGCCGTTAGACACCTGACTCCCTTCCTGAAAGCGCCATAATAATGAGACATTTATTTTCCAAAAACTTTATCCGACTCAGCGCTTCATGGCCGGAGGTGGAAATCATCATGGAGGACGCGGATGTCATGGCGCTTAATAAGCCTGCCGGGCTGTTGATGGCGTCGGATCGGGATGACAAATCACGCGAAAATCTCCTGGGGCTCATTCATGCCGGCATTCATTTGCAACGGCCATGGGCCAAGTTGCATGGGATGAGTTATCTGGCCCACGTTCACCGGCTTGATTTCGGAACCAGCGGGGTGGTTATTCTGGCCCGGAACAAACCCGCCCTCGTGAATCTCGCACGGCAATTTTATCAGCAGAAGCCGCGAAAAACCTATGTGGCACTCATTCAGGGGACGTTGCCCCAACCCGAGATGGTCATCGATTTCCCTCTGGCGCACAGCCTCGTTCAACCCGGTGTCACCGTGGTGGATCATCACCGGGGTAAGCCGTCGGTAACCCGTGTCACACAACTTGAAGCCTTTCGCGGTTACTCTTTGATTAAGGCCGAGGCAGACACCGACCGGGTTCATCAGATCCGGGTTCATCTGAGGGAAGTCGGATGCCCCCTGGTGGCCGACCATGATTACGGCACCGGGTTTCCCCTACTACTGTCCGAACTGAAGAAACACTACCGGATGAAGCGGGAAGGCGAGCACCCACTGATGGCGCGCCCTGCCCTTCATGCCGAACGCATCGAGCTGGTTCACCCCATCACCAGTGCCCCCCTGGTCATTGAAGCCACCTGGTCAAAAGACTTCACCGTGGCCGTCAAATATCTCCGCAAATTCGCCGCACACTGATCACCCGATCGCCACAGGCCCTGTTTCGCCGGTCCGGATACGCAGACACTCTTGCATGTCGAAGATGAATATCTTCCCATCCCCCGTCTGCCCCGTACGAGCCCCTTGGACAATGGCGTCCATGGCGGGCTTCACATATTCATCGTTAACAGCAATCTCGAGCTTCACCTTCTTAAGCAAGGTTCCGGCTTCTCGATGGCTGCGGTAAACCTCGGAAATCCCCTTCTGGCGCCCGCGTCCCACCACATTGGAGACTGTCACCAGTTGGATGTCCTTCTTCATCAGGAGATCCAACACTTCATCAAGTCGATCCGGTTGAATTATGGCAATAATGTATTTCATGATTAATCCTCACTAATCCAATAAGGTATATCCTGCCTCACGATGCTGGGTAAGATCCAGCCCGATCGCCTCCTCATGCTCATTCACGCGAAGCCCCAGTACAAAGTCAACCACCTTGAACAGCACCAACGACATCACAAAAGAGTAGGTCATCGTGAGCAGCACGGCCTTCACCTGAAGCCAAAGCTGATGCGGATTGCCATAGAACAAACCGTTCACGCCAGCCGCATTAACCGTCTTTGTGGCCCAAATCCCCACCGCAATCGTCCCCCAGATCCCGCCAATCCCGTGAACCCCAAAAGCATCCAGCGAATCATCGTACTGATATTTGGCCTTCAAAGCCGTCACCGCCAGCCAGCAGATAATTCCTGACAACATCCCGATCCAGACGGCGCCCGAAATCGCCACATAACCCGCCCCTGGCGTCACCGCCGCCAACCCGGCCACCGCCCCGGTAATCATCCCCAGAGTTGTCGGCTTGCCGAATTTCACCCAGTCCAAAATGGACCATACCAACCCGGCCGCCGCACCGGCAATGTGCGTTGACAAGAATGCGTTCACCGCCACGTGATTGGCCGCCAAGGCGCTTCCGGCGTTAAATCCAAACCACCCGAACCACAACAGTCCGGCGCCCAAAACCGCCACCGGCAGATTATGCGGCGGGGAAATGGCATCGGGGAAGCCCTTGCGTTTCCCCAGGACAATAACTGCGGCGAGGGCGGCCATACCGGCATTGACATGGACGACTATGCCACCGGCAAAATCCACTGCGCCCATTCCGCCCAGAGTTCCCAGAAAGCCACCCTGTCCCCACACCCAATGTGCCACAGGATCATACACCAGCGTTGTCCATAACAGACTGAACACCACAAAAGCCGCGAAACGCATTCGTTCCGCAAAGGCGCCGATAATCAAGGCCGGCGTGATGACGGCAAACATCATCTGAAAAATGACAAACGCCGTATGAGGCACCGTCGCGGAGTAAAGGGAAGGCCCCATGCCCACATCCTTCAACCCCACCCAGTCAAGGCTTCCCACAATACCGGCGAGGTCGGGACCGAACGCCAAGCTGTATCCGCAAAAAACCCACTGCAAACTGATGACGCAGAGCATCATGAAGCACTGCATCAGGATGGAAAGCACATTCTTCCGCCGAACCAATCCGCCATAGAAAAAGGCCAACCCCGGCGTCATCAACATCACCAACGCCGCTCCCAGCAATACCCAGACCGTATCTGCTCCACTGATGCCAGGGGCCATGACTGACGATGTCGTCATGGAGACCTCATCCGCAGCCAGCACCACACCGGGGATCAATCCCAGCACCGCCAAACAACACCCCATCCAACGCCCACTCGATTTCATCACCATGCCGCCTCGCCTTCGTTTTCGTCACGTCCCTCTGGAAACACACAAAACCTTCTACGAACTTAGCAGGGGGTGTACCAATTCAATCGACCAGAGGCTCAAACGGACGCGAAAGACTCTAATGGCGAGAGATAACAACTTGAATGCCACAATGTTACATTCATTTAAAAAGAAAGCAGATTATGAGTTTGCTAAAAACATCCACTCCCTACACCAGAAGTTTCGCGACAAGTTTGTCGCGAACAGGGCACTCGAAACATATTTGTAGCTCCGGCGCCCCGCCCTTCTTACTGCCGGTAGTCCTGCGGATTGATGCTGAGGTGTTTGATGCGGTAGTTGATGATCCGCTGCGTTGTCTGAAGATGGCGGGCCACGGCGGCGGCGATGCCGCGATGACGCTTGAGGGCATCGATAATAATTTCCCGCTCAAAGGACTCGACGATGGTTTGCAGGCTGGTACCGGAGTCAGGCAATAATGACGTGTTGGTCGCCTCGCTGGTTTGCAACGAAGGAGGAAGGGTATATCCGTGAATCACCTCATCGGTCGAGGTCAGCACCGCCCGCTCAATGCAATTCTCAAGCTCGCGCACATTGCCCGGCCAGTGATAGGCCACGATCATATTGATGGCAGGCGTCGAGATGCGTTTGATTTTTTTGCCGTACGCCTGATTATATTTTTGCAGAAAGTGATCGGCGAGCAGCAGAATATCCGAGCGCCTTTCCCGCAAGGGCGGCAGGTGAATCGGAAACACATTGAGGCGGTAGTAAAGATCCTCCCGAAACCGGCCTGATCGGATGGCATCCTCAAGATTCCGGCTGGTCGCCGCAATCACACGAACACTGACCGTTATCGGAACATTGCCACCCACCCGCTCAAAGGATCGTTCCTGCAACACCCGCAGCAGGCGGACTTGCACAGCGGGGGTGATATCCCCGATCTCATCCAGGAACAAGGTGCCGCCGTTGGCCAACTCGAAACGGCCCTTGCGCTGCAGGGCCGCCCCGGTAAAAGAGCCCTTCTCGTGGCCAAACAGTTCACTCTCGATCAGATTCTCCGGCAACGCCGCACAATTCACGCTGACAAACGGGTTGTTCCGGCGCGAGCTTCCAAAATGGATGGCCCGCGCAACCAATTCCTTCCCCGTGCCTGTCTCGCCCCGGATCAACACGGTCGCCTGACTGTCGGCCACCTGGGCGATCTGGTCATACATCGCCCGCATTTCCTTCGAATTCCCGACCAGATTGTGAGGCTGATATTTATCGCCTAATTGCCGCCGCAACCGCTCGTTCTCGGCTTTCAGGCTTTCCTGTTCAACGATCTGTTCCCGTATGCTGGCCACTGCCTCCGCAAGAAGATTGGCGACCAGACGGAGAAAATCGAGATCCTTGTCCAGTTTGGCTTTTTCAGTCGCGGGGCGATCAATACTGATGGTTCCGATCACCTGCCGGTGATGAATGATGGGCACACAGATGAAGGCCACGGGCCCGCCCTTGCGGGAACGCGCTCGATTCAGAAACCGCGGATCTTTGCTGATATCGGGCACAACCTCTGGCTTTCCGTTCTTGGCCACGGTGCCGGTGATCCCCTCGCCCAGCCGGTATTGACCGCGCTTATGTTCCTCAGGGGTCATTCCCCGGGCTGCTTCAATCACAAAAACATCGGTGTCAGGACGGCGAAGCGTCAAGGTGCCACATGACATCCCCATCTCTTTTTCGAGAATATCGAACACCTCCTGCAACAGGGCGGAAATGTCGCGGCGATGGGCCAATGCCTGGGATATGCGATAAAGGACGCTTAATTCAACGATATCTCGTTTTTCCATGCTAGTCTCCCGGAAGGAACCTGACTGTTATGGTTTGTTGAGCGGGGCCGGAGCTTGACCCGAGGAACGATGATCCGTAATCAGGCAGCAAGGGATCTCCCACTTCACGTCTGTCTGAACGGTTTTGGAAGAAATCACAGACGGCATCAATTGAAGCAGGATCTTGCACCCCAACGCCAGCCCGTCCGGAGAAGCGGCTACAATCCAAACTCCCCCTTTGGTGACCGTCAGGCGGTATCCTTTTTCCCCCAACGTCGGCTCCAAAACGGGATTAAGCTCCAGAAGTATCGCATTCATCAACATGGCCCCGGCGGATACCTGGCCTATTCTTAACGTAAAACCGGTCGCCGGACGAATCGCCTCCGACAAGGCTTCGGTTTCGGATTTCGCCAGGTCACCCCCCGAATACTTCAGATGGGTGAAACTGGAGAGGACGAACACCCCATCCTCCCACTTTACCTTTTCAGGCTTGGGACTTAGTGCCACGGGAGCCGCTGTTGAGGAGAGTGTAAGCAAGGTTGTTAGACTGAAGAGTGCTAGGAAATACAAAGGGTTTAAACTCATTTCCCATTCTCCAGGACATCAGGTCTTGTGGCGGTAGGTTATCCGTCCTTTGGACAGATCGTAGGGGGAGATTTCGACAGTCACCTTGTCGCCGGAGGTGATGCGGATGAAGTGCTTCCGCATTTTACCGGAGATATGGGCTAGAATCTCGTGTCCATTTTCCAGCTTTACCCGATACATTGTCGCGGGCAAAACTTTAGTCACGACCCCATCAACACGGATCATATCGTCTTTTATTTCTTCCGCCATAGTCTCTCCTGAAATATCCCCAATAAAGTAACTGGCATTCATAACACGCCCGCATCCTCGATGTCAATGATACGGAAAATGTCCGGGGAAAATGCCCCTTTCTTTCTGATTGAACCCCTCCCCTTCGCATGGTACTTATTGCGCCTCGTTTCCGGAGCCAGGAAGGGCTCCTCATTCAGGAGTAGTCTCGTGTATTTGAAATCCATTCATATGGTCGGGTTCAAGAGCTTTGCCAATCCTACCACTTTAAATTTTGAACCGGGCATGACCGCTATTGTCGGCCCCAACGGCTGTGGCAAAAGCAACGTCTCCGATGCCGTGCGCTGGGTGCTCGGCGAAACCAGCGCCAAGGCGCTCCGCGGCAGCAAGATGGAGGATGTCATCTTCAACGGCACCGATACCCGCAAGCCGGTCGGCATGGCGGAGGTCAGCATCACCTTCACCGACTGCGAGCAGACCCTCGGCACCGATTACCATGAGGTCACCGTCACCCGCCGCGTGTTTCGGTCGGGCGAAGGCCAGTATTTCATGAACAAGACCGCGTGCCGCCTGAAGGATATCCAGCGCCTGTTCATGGATACCGGTATCGGCACCTCCTCCTATTCACTTATGGAACAGGGCCGCATCGACCAGGTGCTGAGCTCACGTCCGGAGGACCGCCGTGAGATTTTCGAGGAAGCCAGCGGCATCACCCGCTTCAAGGCCGACAAAAGGGAAGCACTCAGGAAATTGGACCAGACCGAAGCCAACCTGCTTCGCCTGGATGATGTGGTGCGCGAGGTAAAACGCCAGATCGGCTCGCTTCAACGGCAGGCCGGAAAGGCGCGCCGTTACAAGGAATTGCGCGATCAGCTCCGGATATTCGATGTGTTCTGGACCGCACGCAAACTGGAGAAGATGGATGGCGATCTCCAGATGCTGGACGCCAAGATCACGGAACTGGGACAAACCATTCATCAGCTTCATGAGGGGCTGCAACAAGGCGAGGCGCGCGGCGCCGAATTGCGGAACACCCTTGTGGAAGTTGAACAGTTGATCGGGGAAACCACGGAGGAACGCGCCACCGCCCAAACCCGCCTGGAACATAACAACGACCTGATCCGCATCAACCGCGACCGCATTGAGGAACTCCGCAATCTGGCCGAACGTGACCGGCGCGACAGCGTCCTTGCCACCGCCCAGGCGGAACAGCAGCGCGCCACGTTGGTGACACTTAAGGAAACCCTCACAAAGACCATTACCGATCGCGACGAATATGGTCGTGAGTTGACGAAGAAGAACACAGAACTGGCCGATCATGAACGCCAGATTGAGACCGCGCGCAAGGATATCCAGACCCTTCGCGCCAGCGCCATGGCGATGGATCACAGCCTATCCCAACTCCAGAACCAACTTAGCCAACTCGAGGCGCGCCAGCAGGCGACCATCGTTCAGCGTGAGCGCATGGCCGCTGAACATGCCCAACTTGAGCGCGGGGCCGCCGAAACGGAGTCGCAACTCGGTCAGATCGCCAACCATCTCGGTACTCTGCAAGAGGAACTTGAACGGCGGGAAGGCCGCCTCGACGGGCTTCAAGCCCGGCGCCACGAAAAAACAACCGAAATTGAGGCGCTTCGCAAGGAGTGCGGCGAAATCCAGGGTCTGCTGGCCGTTAAGAAGGCACAAATCGAAATCCTGGAGGCCGACGAACAGTCCGCCAAAGACTTCCCGGAGGGCGCGCGCCTGATCATGGATACCGCCAATCCCCTCGGTATCAACGCCAAAGCGGTGCTCGGCGCGCTGGCCAGCCATATCCAAACCGAACCGGAGTATCGCACCGCCCTGGAAGCCATCCTCCGCGCCTGGCTCGACGCCGTGGTCATTGCCGACGCGGCTGATGCCCTGACCATCCTCAAGGAACTGCAGACTCGAAAAGGTGGCGCCATCCGCCTGCTGGCGGGCAATGCCGCCGCCCCGACCCCCTCAATCCCCGCCCCTCAAGGTGCGCGCCGATTATTTGATCTCATCACCTGCACCCCCTACGCAAGGCCTGCCGTGACACGATTCATGGCGAATGTATTCGTCGTGGATTCCGTGGATGCCATTCCGCCGGAAGTGCCTGAAGGATCTGCCTTTGTGACTCTTGGCGGGGTTGTCGCCCGCGCCAACGGCGCATTTGAATACTGGACCACCGATGCCCGCGCCAGCAACCCGCTGACCCGCCGCCACCAGTTGTCTGATCTGCACCAGGGACTCGAAGGCCTGGACGAAGGACTGATCCAGCGAAACGGTGCCGTGGCAAAACTGGCCGCCGACCTGACCGAGATTAACCGGAGCCTTGAGGATGCCACCACCCAACTCACCGAGCAACGCCGCGCCGTGGCTCTGAAGGAAGGTGAATTTCAGGTTGTTTCCAACGACGCCCGTCAATCCAAGCAGAAACTGGAAGTCATGGCGTTCGAGCTGGATAAACTGCGCCAGCAGTCCGCTCATGACCAGGAGCGCCATGAACTCAGCCGGCGGATTACAGAAGGTCGCACCCAGCAAGTCGCCGCGCACACCCGCACGGAGGAACTGACCCACGCTCTTCAGGACATGGAGGGTGGCCGCGCCGCGCTTCAGACCGCTGCCACCGAGGCGCGCGTCCGGTTTTCCGAGGCCCGCCAGAAGGTCGAGCACATGGAGTCGCAATTGGAGCCCATCAAGCATCGCCTCGTCGAACTCGATGCCGTCATCAAATCGCGTTCCGAGGGCCTCGTCCAGTACGAAAAAACCATCGAGCAACTCTCCCATGCCACCGCCGAGGCGGAAGGCCAACTCTCAACCCTGCAAGCCAATGCGGCGGCCCTGACCGAGAAACTCGAACTCATCAAGCGTCAACGGATCGAAAAGGTCAAGGATCTGACCCTTCTTGAATCCGACCTCGCCGCCAAGCGGGAACTAATGGACGAGGTCAGGGATCACCGGTCCAAGCTGGAAGTCAACAACGCCGAGCAGAAAATGCGCCGACAGAATCTGGTGGATCGCGTCACCTCGGAATGGACCCTGCCGCTGACCGAGGTCATGAACGCACCTGAACCCCAACGGGAGGGCGAGGAGCCAACCGGCGGCGAAAAACCGTCCTACGAACAGATCATCGCCGAAATTCGAACCAAAATTGAAGCGATGGGCCCGGTGAATCTGGTAGCCATTGAGGAATATCAGGAACTGGAGGAACGCTACGCCTTTCTGACCGGCCAACAGCAGGACCTCATTAACGCCAAGGCCCAGCTCATGGAGATGATCAAAAAGATCAACCTGACCACCTCCGAGCTTTTCACCTCCACGTTTGCCAGAATCAACGAGAACTTCCAGATCATGTACGAGCGATTGTTCAACGGCGGCTCGGCCAAACTGGTGATGGTGACCGAGGGCGACGTGCTGGAAAGCGGAATCGACATCATCGCCCGCCCCCCGGGCAAACGGCTCCAGAGTGTATCACTGCTCTCCGGCGGCGAGCGGACCATGACGGCCGTGGCCCTGTTGTTCGCCATCTACCTGATCAAGCCCAGTCCCTTCTGCCTGCTTGACGAGTTGGATGCGGCGTTGGACGAATCCAATATCGGGCGTTTTGTAGCCGTGCTTGGGGATTTTCTGAAACAGTCACAGTTTATCGTCATCACGCACAACCGGCGCACAATCTCCGCCGCAGGCGTGATCTACGGTGTCACCATGCAGGAATCCGGCATTTCCCGTACTGTGTCCATGAAATTCTCCGAATACGAACAGAGCAAGGACATGCAACCCAACAGTCGAAGAATCGTAATCCCAGTTAAGTGAGTCATGAACAAGCACCCCGAAATCTCCCCTGCCCTGCTTCTTGAAACAATCGTCCTGGCGGTTCGTACTGCAGGAAATCACGCTCATGAAAACCGCCACCGCAAGACCGAAACCGTCATGGTGGCGGCCCATGACATAAAATTGCAGCTCGACCTGGAATGCCAGGCGATCGTGCTTAAGATCGTCCGGAACCATTTCCCGACACATGCCATTCTCGCCGAGGAAACAGCAGACAAGGGCCAGCCGGCGGACAATCCCCATGGATCGCCCTACACCTGGGTCATTGATCCCATCGACGGAACGGTCAATTTTTCTCATGGCCTGCCGTGGTGGTGTTGCTCCGTGGCTGTACACTACCATGGGAAAACGGTTGCCGGGGCGGTGTATGCGCCGGCCACCGATGAACTGTTTACGGCCGCCCGTGGCGGAACCGCCTGCTGCAACGGTAGCCCCATCACTGTTTCCGAGGTAAAGAAACTCAAAGAATCCATGGTGCTCACCGGGCTTGACCAGAAAATAAGCGGCCAGGAGCGGCGCAGGGATCTATTCCAGGGTATTGCCGACAACGCCCAGAAGGCGCGCGTTATGGGCGCCGCCGCATTGGATATGTGCCGGGTTGCGGCGGGTCAGTCCGACGGCTATTTTGAAGCCGGCATTTATACTTGGGATGTGAGCGCCGCCGGGTTGATTGTTGAACTGGCAGGCGGCCGCGCAGAGATACTCGCCGAAACCTCCCCCCACCGACTCATCTACCTGGCCACCAACGGCCATATCCATGACGAACTCAAGGCGCTAATCGAGAGACTCGGATAGCGTTCGTATACCGTTGAATGATCATGTTTCGGGCGTATCCGTGGGCTCTATGGGCGTGGATGCATCGGATATGGCGCCACCCGGTTCAGCTTCCGCCACAGTCTCAACCTCCGGTTCCGTTTCGACGGGACCTTCGGGAACAACTTCCGTTGCCGACTCCTGAATGACGGGCTCGGGGAGCGGCACCGGGGGCGTCTCAACCGGGGTTGACGGCGACGGTGCGGGTATCTCCACCAAAGGCGTAACTGGACTGGGTTCCGGTGTTGACTGGGGAGTTGGTTCGGGGGCGGGAGGGACGATGGCCGACGGTTCAGGCAGAACGGTCACGGGTGTGACGACTGGCTCGCTGATCGGGACGGGCTCAGGGATTGGTTCCGGGATTGACTCCGGGATTGACTCCACAGGGGGCGTCGGCCCGGGTGTTTCTGGCGTTGCTTCGGGTGTCGCCGGTTCGGGCGCTGGCGATTCCCGGATATCTGACTCTGGAATCGATTCGGGCTCCTGTGGTTGCGGTTCAATGGGGACGGGCATGGCTATCTCCGGTGCCGCTTCGACTGGGGCGGGTATGGGCGTGATAACCGGCAGGGAGTCTACGACTTGATCCGGCTCCGGCGGCGGTGTCGGAGCGGGAATGATAACAGGCTGTATGGCTATCTCAGGGACAGCTGGTGGCGGGGCTGGTACGACCGGGGGAATGGCCTCCACCGTGGGCGGTGCGATGGGCACCGGCTTGATTGCCGGTGCGGCGGCCACGGGGCGTGGCGGCGGGGTCGTCACTGTTGTGGCCGGCGTGGGCGGCGTCATGGCGACGGAGGCTGGCGTGGGGGCTGGCATGGGGGCTGGACTCTGAGATTGCTGCGGCGCGTTCAGAGTCGCCAGCATCGCCTTGGCGGCTCCAGTCCAAAGGATGATCACCGGACAATGTCCAGTCGCCATTGCTGCCGTGGCCTGGTAGACAGTGGGACAGCAAATGAGCCCGGCGATGCCTTCCTGCAGAAGCTGGTTCACCCGCTGGCTGGCGGCCACGGGTTCGGTAGGGACCGTGATCATAACCAGGCGGTAGTCCGCTGCAGCCAGCACCGGCTCCATGCCCGGGAGCAGGGCAAGCGTAGTGGAGGGGCTGTCCGCCGCGAGCACGATTCCTATCTGCCTCTTGCCGACCGCCGCCGTTGGAGTTTGGGATATTGAAATCGGGGGACGCGGCGACCGCGGCGGAGCCCCCTTCCCCAGCGCGACATTCCGGGCAATGGGATCCGGCTGGTATCCCATCTGGCGTGCGACACTCCGGACACGAGCCTGAGTGGCGAGTCCGATGCGGAACCGGTCGAGCTTCCCATTGATGACTCGCGAGACCGTCGTTTTGGATACTCCGGCGGCCTTAGCCACCGCCATTATGGAAACGGCACTGCTCATG
>JBAXPK010000064.1:0-13108 GCA_037132275.1 bacterium | reverse complement strand
GATCGAACCGCTGACCTCGTCCTTACCAAGGACGTGCTCTACCAACTGAGCTACGTGGGCTTCGCGATCGATCCATCCCTGAAAATAAACACAAAAAGACGACTTCCTGTTGCCTTCATCAAATCCGGCTACAGGAAAATTCGCTTCCTGCCACGCAATCTATGCTCAACTTATGGACTCAATCATCCAAAAACAGACCGCAAAAATTACCATAAGCAATCTTTGTGTCAACATGTTTGTAATATTTTTTCAGACCCTGTTTTCTCAGGCCCCATGATTACCCCTGCCGCGCTTCGCCGGGTTTCACAATCGTTGTGAAATAGAGTTCGGTGGATTCCGCGTTCCGAATATCGAAATCCTCAACATGGCGTCCGGGATCAGCCCGGAAACTCAAATAGCCGGCAAACTTATTCTCAAGATCCATGAGTACGGCTTCATCTTCCTTGCGCAGACGCTCAAGCACTGTGGGATGAACCACAATCTGCAGTTTACGGTTATGGCCGGTATCCTTGAGCCGGCGCATGAGGGCGACAATCTGGCGCTGAATCTCCACGCTCATGGAAAGCGGGGACTTGACGCTGCCTTTGCCCTTGCAATACGGACAATCCACAAACATGGATGACAACACACCCTCATCCACGCGCTGACGTGTCATCTCCAGCAAGCCAAGATGTGAAATCTGCAGGACATTCGTCTTGGCCTTATCCCGGTGCAGGGCGTCTTTCAGCGTCTTGTAAACCGCATTCCGGTTCTTCTTCTGCTTCATGTCGATGAAGTCCACCACAATCAACCCGCCGACATTACGCAGGCGGAGTTGGCGCGCCACTTCCTCGGCCGCTTCAGTGTTGACCTCGAAGATAACGTCTTCCTGGGTTTGCGCCCCCTTATGACGACCCGTGTTGACGTCCACCGAAATCAATGCCTCGGTTTCCTCAAAAATAATATACCCACCGGACTTCAGCATCACTTTACGGGCGAAGGCGTTCTCCAGTTGCCGCTCGATATTGAAGTGATCAAAAATGGGCACCGAGCCTTCGTACTGCTGGATGCGGGAACGCACCCGGCGCGAAATCTTGGAGGCCAGATCTTTGATCCTCACCACCTTGAGCGGATCATCCACCACAATACGGTCAATGTCTTCCGTCAGCCAGTCACGCACCACGCGCTCAACCAAATCGAGCTCCTCATACAGGCAACACGGCGCCGGATTCTCCTTGATCCTGCGGCTGATTTCGTTCCAAACGTCCACCATCGCGCGCATGTCGCGAACGAAACTGCGCTGCTGGGCGCCCATCCCGGCGGTGCGGATGATCAGGCCCACCCCTTCTGGTGTGGGAAGCCGGGCAAGCACCTTTTTTAAACGCAGCCGCTCTTTTTCGTCCTCAATTTTCCGCGAGACCCCCTTGAGGTTGCTGCCGGGCATCATGACAAGATACCGCCCGGGAATACTCAGATTGGCCGTCACGCGCGGACCCTTGGTGCTGATCGGCCCCTTGGTGACCTGCACCACTATCTCCGACCCGATCGGAAACATCCTGGCGATCTCCGCGCTCGTATGGCGTTTTTTCTTGGTCATGTTCCGGATCGTGATGTCCTCTGCGGCCTCCAGCCTCGCCGCATCCTCGGGAATCATGTCCCAATAATGCAGAAAGGCATTTTTCTTGAGGCCGATATCCACGAAGGCGGCCTGCAAGCCGTCCTCGAGGTTCTTGATCACACCCTTGTAAATCCCCCCGACAATCCGTTCCTCCGAGGGATGTTCTACCTGGAACTCCTCCAGTTTGCCGTTCTCGAGCACGGCCACGCGTGTCTCCAGACTTTCGGCGTTAATCACAATCTCACGCTTAAAACTCTTCCGCCCAAACCGGAATCCAAACATTACCCACTTCCTTTCTTCGCAACGGTCACAATCCGGACCGGCGCACATAAACACTCTGTATCAATCCTAAAGCAAACAGGGAGATCACCATGAACGTCCCACCGTAGCTGACCAGCGGCAGGGGAATCCCCACCACGGGCAACACCCCGATGGTCATTGCCATGTTTACAAACGCATGCGTAAAAACCATCATGACGATGCCTACGCATAGAATCCGCCCCATCTTGTCGCAGGCCACCATGGCCGCGTATAAGCCGCAAACAACCAGAACTCCATACAGCGATAACACCACCATCGCCCCCATAAACCCCATCTCCTCCATGATCACGGCGAAGATGAAGTCGGTGGGCGCCACAGTGCGCGGCAGGAATCCCAGATTATTCTGCGTTCCATTCAAGAATCCTTTACCCCTGAGTCCACCCGAACCCACGGCAATCTCCGACTGGCGCTTATTCCATCCCGTCCCCATGGGATCCTTTCCAGGATGAAGGAACACCTCAATCCGGTCACGCTGATAGTCACTCAGCCTAATGGTCCGGAAAAACGCTTCCTGGTGGTCGGGCGTCATGCCCAGCCGTTCCGGCAAAGCGACGGCCGCCAGCACCAGAACCACCGCCAGCACCCCGCTGGCCACCAGCATCACTAATGGCTTCGCGCGCGCGCCGGCCACGAATAGCATGGCCATCACCACCGGCAGGTACACCAACGCGCTTCCGAGATCCGGCTCCTTCATCACCAGCAACATGGGCACCCCGGCCAGCAGAAACAGCCACCACATCGAGGGTAACCGGCCGTACTTTTCCGCCGCGGGACTCAACAGGCAGGCGCCTAGAAGAATGACGGCGAGTTTGCCGATCTCCGACGGCTGCACCCCCACACCCATGAACATCAGCCACCGTTTGGCCCCGTAAATGCGGGTTCCGAAAAACAACACCGCCACCAGCAGAATGACTGCCATGACATAAAAGAGCCACGACACGTCGCGCAGCCGGCGGTAATCCCACAAAGTTGTCCCGAAATAACACACCAACCCCACCACGGCCCACTTGATCTGCTTGACATACAGATCGGTGGTGGAATCCTCACGCATCGACGTGGCGCTGTAGATAAAGCACACCCCGACAATGATCAAGCTGATGATCACCAGCAGCATGACCCAGTTCATGCGTCGAAGCAGACGAAGCTGATGAAGAAATTCTTTCATCCATCCGCCTCCTTCAGCGTCTCTTTCACCTCGAAAATACCCATCATGAGGTCATGCAGGCGCGGCCCCACGGTCAGTCCGCCGGACACGGCATCATCCACCACCATGGCGACCGCATAACGCGGCTTGTCGTAAGGCGCGAAGAGGATCATCCACCCGTGTTTTTTCCGGTCTGCCTTCTCCCCGTATTCCGCCGTCCCGGTCTTGCCGGCCATCTCGATACCCGGTATTCGCGCCCGCCCGCCAGTTCCGGTGGGCGCCATGACCACATCATGCATTCCCCGCCGGACCGCCTGCATCACGCCTGGAACGAGCGGTAATCGACGCACTGAAGTCACGGGATAATTGGTCAGGGCATTCCCCTCCGCATCCTGAACCCCCAGCACCAGCCGCGGGCGGAAAACCTCCCCGCCATTGGCAAGGGTGGCGGCTACCACGGCCATCTGGAGCGGGGTCACCGACAGCGCCCCCTGCCCAATCGCAAAGTTACAGGTATCGCCATTCCTCCACTGATCATGCCAGTACTTCTGTTTCCATTCCGGGGTAGGCACAATGCCCGACGCCTCCCGGTCGAGTTCGATACCGGTCTTTTCACCGAGCCCCACCAGTTTGGCCATATCTGAAACCGCTTCATTCCCGCATTTCAACCCGAGGGTGATAAAGTAGACGTTACAGGACTGTTCGATCCCGCGCCGCAAATCCACCCGCCCGTGTCCATTGGGATTCCAGCACTTCATCGCCTTGTTCCCAATCATGAAATAACCGGGACAATCCACGGAAAAACCGGCGGATATGACCCCGCTGTTCAAGGCCGCCAATGCCGTCACCGGCTTGAATATGCTGCCGGGCGCATACACCTCGGCCACCGCTTTGTTCAACATCGGCTTGGCCGGATCGCTGTTAAGCTGCTCCCAAAGAGTCTTAGGGAGGACTGGCACCAACTGGTTCGGGCTGAAGGTTGGCGAACTTGCCAGGGCAAGCACATCACCGTTATTCGGATCCATCACCACCACGGCGCCGGGAACATCCTTGATCACACTTTCCGCCAGGGCTTGAATCCGGCCGTCGATGGCCAGAATCACATTCGCACCGGGCTTCGGCGCCCTCACCAGCCGCTCGGCATGCTTGAAGCCGGAGGCATCAATGCGCACCAGCCGCTCGCCGGGTTTTCCGACCATGACTTCGTTGAACTTCCGTTCCAGCCCCATCTTCCCCTCCATCTCAGGAAGGTAGTACTGGAATCCTGCCAGATCCTCATCGGAAAAGTCGGTTTTCCCGACATAACCAAGCAGATGGGCCGCCAGTTCATTTTCCGGATAGGCCCGATTGGGTTCGACATAAATGTCAACGCCGGTCATATCCACCGATGATTCCAAAAGCCGGGCCAGAGCGGCCTGATCCAAACTCCTCCACGCCACCAGCGGCAGCGGCAGGCGCCGCCTGATATGAAGCCAGATGTCCTCCTCGCTGATGATGGCTTTGCGCCCCATCAACCCATTCAACTCCCCGATCCGGCGCTGAACCTCGGCCACCGTTTTTTTCCATTTTCCGGCCTGACGGATATCCTCCAGGTTGAAGGCAAGACAGTAACAGGGTTGGTTATCGGCCAGGCATATCTTGTTCCGGTCAAAAATCCGCCCACGCGGGGCGGGCAGACGGATCCGGCGCAGACTCTGCTTGTGAAGGCTTGCCTCGTACTCCTGGCTCCGCGAAACCTGGATATCAAACAGCAGGGTGCCCAGTAAAAGCAGTAGTCCCAGCATGATGATCAACACCACGCGGATGCGCTTCAGTTCCAAGATTATGGTTTCACCTGCGGCTACCATGCTACCTCTCGTCGGCATAAGTCAGTCCCACGTGGCGTTCAAGCGTGGAGGCCGACCACCACACCACCGGGGCTGCCCCAAGACCCAGCAGCGCCGTGCCGCCCATCTTGAGAGCCACCCACCAGAATGGGATGAAATCCGCGAGAGAATTGAAGGTCAGCATCAGGTATAAGCCCAACGTGGTCAAGGCGCCCAGTCCTGCGCCCAATATCGCCACGGTAAACAAACTGTCCCGAAACAACGTCTCTCGTGTCTCCACTAAAATAGCTCCAAATATCACAAAACAAAGCGATGAGTACCCTACCGGAAGTAGACTCATTGAATCCTGTATGATCCCCGCCAGGATGGCGGCAATGACCGCCGTGCCGCGGGAATGTACCAGCGCATAATAGAGCGCCACAGCCATCAGGAACGGGGGTTTGGAAAGTCCCAGCGACGACGCTGCGGGAATCAGGCTCTGCAGAAGCCCGCCCGCCAGCAATAAAAATATCATGATCGCCGCTGTCATTCCGTTATCCTTACCGACCCGTAATTACCAACACCTGCTGGAGCCGGGCCATATCGGCGGCGGGCGCCACGTCCGCAACCTGATAAAGCCCTGTTTCATCCAGGCTCATCCGCACCACACGCCCCACCACAAGTCCCGCTGGGAAGACCCCGCCAAACCCCGAGGTCATGACCAGTTCCCCAACCTTGATCTCCGTATCTTTCCGGACGTAATCCACCCGAAATGGGGTCGGCGTACAAAGCACCCCCAGGCTATGGATCCCGCTCAGGGATATCCCGCCCCCCTGGAGAATGCCGAACGTGCCGTCTTGCTCAAACCGGACGGACGCCTTGAACGAACGGTCTGAAATCAGGAGCACGTCGCAGGTCTGGGCACCCACCTCGGTGACGCGCCCCACCACGCCATCGGGGGTGATCACCGGCATGCTCACGCCAATCCCCTCATCGCTTCCCTTGTCGAGACGGATCGTCTGCCACCAGCCATACCCGTCGTCACGGGCAATCACTTCGCACGCCACCGTCCGTAGGCCAAGTCTGTCCTTAAAGCCTAGCAGCTCGCGCAATTCTTTGTTTTCACGGGTCATGACATCCAGGTTGCGGAGTCTCGCCCTGAGCGCCGTTACGTCCTTGTCCAGTTGGTCACGTTCCTTAATGACATCGCCCATGTTGCCAACGGCGGCGGAGGTTTTGTGGACGCGTGACAAAACCCGGGTGACGCCACCCTGATAGGTGGCCATGCTTCCCCGGAAGAAGCCTCTCAGCGCGGAGGATACCGACGGCGGCAGGTTCAGGAGAACCAGAAAAAAGGTCGCCAGCATCACCCAAAGAACAAATTTTCTATCCCTCACGTCAAATCACCCTCATCCCGCCCTCTACCCATTAAGGAGAGGAAACCGTCATTAAAACACCCTGGACGAGGAGAGACCGTCAATAGAGGAGATCAGTATGTGCGCTGTTCGCCCGTGGCAATACGGCGAAGGACATTGAGCTCACTGAGCACAACGCCCGTGCCTTCGGCCACGGCGCTAAGCGGGTCATCGGCGCGATGAACCGGCAGGCCGGTGTGTTCGGCGATCAGTTGATCAATCCCCCGCAGGAGCGATCCACCACCGGACATCACCATGCCACGATCCACCAAATCGGCTGCGAGTTCAGGCGGACAACGCTCCAAGGTCACCCGGATGGCGTCCAGAATGGACGACAACGGTTCCTGCAGCGCTTCCCTGATTTCCTCCGAGGTTACCGTCAGGGTCTTGGGCAGACCGCAGACCAGATCGCGTCCCTTGACCTCCATGGTCATCTCCTCCGCCAGCGGGTAGGCGGAGCCGATCTTCATCTTGATTTCCTCAGCCGTTCGTTCACCGATCATCAAATTGTAGACCCGTTTCATATACTGGGCGATGAACTCGTCCATTTCATCGCCACCGACGCGCACACTGCGACAAAACACGATACCGGCAAGGGAGATCAGCGCCACTTCCGTGGTGCCGCCCCCGATGTCCACGATCATATTCCCGGCCGGTTCCTGTACAGGTAACCCGACACCGATCGCCGCCGCCATCGGCTCCTCAATCAGGTACACTTCCCGTGCCCCGGCGTGCATGGCCGAATCCTTGACCGCACGCTTCTCCACTTCCGTAATTCCACTCGGAACCGCGATAATGACTCGCGGCCGCACCATCGAGCGGCGATTATGGACCCGGCGGATGAAATACTTCAGCATGGCCTCGGTAATTTCAAAATCCGCAATGACACCCGCCTTCATGGGGCGAATGGCCACAATACTACCCGGTGTGCGTCCCAACATTTGTTTCGCTTCTTCACCCACCGCTAAAACACGCCGGGTCCCGGCCTGAATCGCAACGACAGACGGCTCCCGGAGGACAATTCCCCGATCCTTCACAAAAACAAGGGTGTTGGCTGTACCCAGATCAATCCCGATATCCTCGGAAAACAGCCCCAGCAAGAAATTTAACATAGCGATTCCCTCATCCTACACGTCATCGCAAAACCTTCTGATGACAACATAATGGACGTAATTTGCGGGAATCAATGCTCTCCGTCAAGCCCCAAAACTAAATTAAGCGTCCACCATGCCAAATAGCAGCCCCCAGGGGAAGCGCCACAGGCCGCTCATACGGCGGGCCCATCCCGTGACCGTGGGCGGATGGTAGCTCCGGGATCGCGGCAACGCGCTGGCGGAACCCGCCGGATCAGGCCATACGCTCAAGCATGTCTAACGTGACGGCATAACGCAGCACCTCGCCGCCCTGCCAGCGCCGGAATTCCTCGATCATGGTGTCGGCCATTCGCACCACTTCGTCGTCATGCGCTCCCGCCATGTGGCTCGAGAGTTGGACATTCGGCAAATGGTAGAACCCGCTGCCCTCCGGGGCGGGTTCGGGATCGGTCACATCCAGCAGAGCCAGAAGGTCCGGCCGCCGCGTAAGGATCTCGATCAGTTCCGGCTCGTTCACCTGCGCACCGCGTCCCGTGTTAATGAACGTCGCGTCTGGCCGCATCGACGCAAACAAGGGCCCGTTCAACACCTTCTGCAACGTCGGCAGATTCGGCAGGTGGTTGCTAACCACGTACGCTTCCCGAAACGCCTCTTCCAGGCTGACCTTCCGTACGTTCAGCTCCCCCGCCTCGGTCTCGGAGAGATAGGGATCCACCACCAGGAGTTTGATCTGGAACGGCCTGAGCATCTCGATCAGGCGCCGCCCGATCTGTCCGGCGCCGAGAAGGGCGACTTTCTCCCCATAGGCGCCCCGCCCTTGGAAAGCCACGTTCTGCCGGTTGCACCCTGCCTCGCGGCAGTCACGCGTGTTGCGGAAGTACCCCTTGCAGGCCAGAAGAATCTGACCCAGGCAAAACTCGGCGACAGAA
Source organism: bacterium (assembly GCA_037132275.1). Classification (GTDB taxonomy): domain Bacteria; phylum Verrucomicrobiota; class Kiritimatiellia; order CAIKKV01; family CAITUY01; genus JAABPW01. Next base: position 4,803 of record JBAXPK010000064.1, on the reverse strand, counting down.
ACCGCGTTGGCGCCCCACGCGCTGCACATCGTCACCCGCCGATTCAGGAACGGCCGGGCAAACCCCTTGACCGTGCCCGCCGCGTAGAACACCGCCCGCAAGGCCGGCATCCGCTCCAGTTCGGCGTCGCCCAGCGCCGGCATGCCCCATGTGGAAAAAATGGCCTCCACGCCAGCGAGCTTGTCTGCGTGGTCACGGAAGGTTGATCCGGAAACCACGACGGGATACAGATCCGTCATGGCGGCCACCTGCTCCCGCCTTCCGCGCGCGTAGACATAATCGATTATGTCGCCACCGTGATGCAGGACGCCGTTATTGAAAAATGCCGCCGTCAATTTCTTCATGGGAATCTCCAAGGTCGCCGGGCAGCTCGTCAGGGTCTGTGGTCATTGAGAATGATGTTGGAAGGTTGTGATATAATGGTCTACTATGATTGCGCTGAATGCTTGCCCTGTAAAGTCTTGAATTTGTTGTCCGTAATGCCTGCAACGCGAAGGGAATGTATTATGTTCAATGAACCCGGTTTAATCATCCTGATCATTCTCGCCGCTTTCATTCTCGTTCAACTCCGCAAAATCAAGCGCGGCCTCGGGGAAGTGGGCGCTCTGGAACAACGTCTTATCGACCTTCAGCGGGAACTACGCCAACTCGCCAAATCCTTGGGAGGGCCTGTCGTCAGCCAGGAAAGTCCTCCCCCACCACCCCCGATACCCGTTCCACAGCCCATCAAAACCACCCTGCCCGTCGCCGAGACCAGGGTATCAACTCCGCCGCCACCCCGCATGACGGTCGAACCACCTGAAAGTCAGTCCCCCGCCTGGATTCAGGCCGCCCAGGATATCCTTGGCCGTATCTGGCAGTGGGTGCTGGTCGGTGAGGAATTCCGCCCCAAGGGAGTCACCATGGAATACGCCGTGGCGACAACCTGGCTGATGCGCGTGGGCATCGTGGCGCTTGTGGCCTGCGCGGGGTATTTCTTGAAGTGGTCCCTGGACAATAATCTCATGGGCCCCACCACCCGTGTCGCCATGAGCATTCTATTCGGAGTCGGCATGCTGGGCGGCGGCATACGGCTGCTCGGGAACCGCTGGAACGTCCTGGGACAGGGCTTCGTGGGCGGCGGCCTGGCCATCCTCTATTTCAGCATGTACGCGCTCGGGCCGCTGTATCACCTGGTTGATTCCATGACGCTGGTGTTCGCCCTGATGATCCTGGTCACCATTTCCGCCGGCGTGCTGGCCCTCTACGCCGACTCTATGCTGATTGCCATTTTCGGCCTCATCGGCGGTTTTTGTACACCCATCCTGCTCAGCACGGGCGAAGCCCGTTTCATGGCGCTTTTCAGTTATCTCCTGCTCCTGAACCTGGGTATCCTCGGCATCGCCCACGCCCGCCAATGGCGTCTGCTGAACTATTTGGGCTTCGTGTTCACCTACGCCATCTATATCGGCTCCCTCCGCCAATACCAGGTCACGGATTTCCCCGTCGCCATCACCTTCCTGTCGCTTTTCTTCATTGCACACTCCACCCTCGTCATGCTCTATAACCTGCGCCGCTCCATTCCGGTCTCCCTGCTGGAGATTTTCCACCTGGTGCTCAACGCCGGTCTCTACTCCTGGTTCGCTTACAGTCTCATCCTGGGAGCATCAGGCCGCCCCTACCCGGCGCTGATGACGCTCGCCATCGCCCTGTACTATGTCCTGCACGTCGCGGCCTTCATCCATCTGAAGTCCACCGACCGCCGCCTGCTGGTCGCGCTGATCGCCCTGGCCGGTTTCTACACAACGCTGACGATGCCGCTGACCATGGAGCAGGAATCCCTGACCCTCGCCTGGGCCTTGCAGGCCTTCATGTTCCTCTGGCTCGGTCGCCGGCTCGACAGCGCCTTCCTGCGCCAGGTTGCCTACGCGGTCTATGCGCTCACCTTCGTGCGGCTGGCGGTGTTCGAGTTCCCCCGCTTTGATTTCTCCACTACCAGCCAAACAACCATGGCCGCCTATGGCAAGGCCTTGGTCTCCCGGCTCTGGACCTTTGGCGGCGCCATCGGCTCGGTTGCCGCCGCCTTCTTCCTGGAGCTCCGCCAGAACATCAAACCCGCCGGACCAGCAGAGGAACCCCTGCCCGATACCCCTGATTTCGCACCGGCCTCCCTCACGCACCGCATTTTCTTCTGGGGGGCAGTGGCGGTCATCTTTCTTTACCTGCACAGTGAACTCTATACGCTGTTCGGCTATTTTACCCCCTGGCGGCCAGCCATGCTGACCACGCTGTGGTGCGCCATGGCGCTGGGTTTCTTGCTCCTCTACCGCTCCTCCCAAACCGCTCCCTTTTTAATGGGCCTGATATTCTTTGCCGCCGGCGCCGTGGCTAAAACGCTTTTCTGGGATCTGCCCGGCTGGAACCTGTGTGAGCATGGATATTTCAACATGACTTACACGCCCTTCCTGGCGCTCATGCGCTGGCTGGACTTTGCTGCGGTACTCGCGCTCCTCGGCGCGGGAGCCGCCTTGGTTTACCGGCAGGGAGGCAAGATCATCATTCCCGCCATATTCGGCTACACTGCCATCGCCCTGCTCTGGCTTTACATGACCACAGAACTCTACAGCCTCCTCCACTGGAAGCTTCGCGAATTTGAAGCTGGCGGAATCTCGATCCTCTGGACGCTCTTCGCCTTCAGCTTCATCACCGGCGGGATCTGGAAGCGGATCCGCGCCATCCGCATCGTCGGCCTGATCCTCTTTGCCGTCGTCGCCGTCAAGGTATTCATGATCGACATGGCTCACATGCCCGCCATCTACCGCGTCATCGCCCTGATGATTATCGGCATCCTGCTGCTACTCGGTTCATTTGCTTATCTGCGCGCGAGTAAAAAATTCATCAAGGAGGAAACCTTATGCTAAACGCGTTTAGCACATTATTCTTAATGATTACTGCGGCATCGGTATTGCCACTGTTTGGAGCGACACCGGACGCCTTTCCGCATATCAAGCCCCTCCTGCCGCCCGCCGGGCCGAGCACCGAAATAGGCGCCTTCGTGCTAGACTCGGAGTTGTTCGACGCCCTGGACGCACCGCTTGCCAATTTCCGTCTTTTTGACGCCGCCCGGCAGGAGGCGCCCTTTCTGGTGCGACTCAAGACGCCACTGCGCTCCGTTGAAAGCCTGCGTCCTTTCGCCGCACCGGCCCAAGTCGAATCGTTCCGCACCGTGGAAAGCAACCGTATCGAGATGCTGGTGGCGCGCGCCCCCCAACAACCGCAACCGGCGGCCCTCCAATTCGAGTCGGGCGTCAGGAACTTTGAAAAACTAGTGACCGTCTCGGGAAGTCATGACCGCCAGGCCTGGACCGTCCTCGCCGCCAACGAACCCATCTATGACTACTCCCGCTTCGTGGATGTCCGGCGCGACCGCATCCCCCTCGACGGCGGGGACTTCCCTTGGTACCGGATCGAAGTCTCCAACATTACCGAGAACAAGGACTCCCCGCTGGTCGAGATTATCCGGCAAACCCGCGGCAGCCGGGAATCCAATGAGATCGAGGCCACGTCATTCCGCCGGGAACCTTTCCGTATGGACCGGATTATCTTCCTTGAGCGCCAGACCTCCGTCGTGACCGGCGCCCCCGAAACCCGCGAGTCCGACATCCCGAACTGGACTGTGGCGCAGGATCCGAAACAACAGCAGACCACGATCACGTTTTCCATCACCTGCGAGCCCTTAGTGGCGGTTATCCTGAAAACCGGTGACGCCAATTTCTCTCGCGCCGTAACCCTGGAAGGCCGGGCCACCGGCGATGCCGCCTGGCAAACGCTGACCCAAAGCCGCATCACCCGCATCCGCGCCGGCCTGATCCAGCAGAACACGCTTGAGGTGGCGCTCCCCACCGAATATCGCGGTCGCCAATTCCGGCTCACCGTGTACAATCAGGACAATCCGCCGCTGACGTTTACCGGTCTGCGCGCCCGCTGCAACGTCTACGAGGCGCTCTTCTTCCCCAAGCCCGGCGCGGCCTACCAGGTCTATTTCGGAGGCACAGACATCCCGTCACCCCGCTATGATGTGGCCGCCGTACTCGCCGGGATCCCGGCCGGTTCTGGCGCTCCGTGGCGAATCAGCCCCACGCAGCCGAATCCCGACTTCAAGAAACAGCGTGCCGCCCCAATGTCCGGCAAAACCCTGCTAATGGCCGCCCTGATTCTCATGGTCGCCATCCTGATCCCCATCATCGCAAAACTCGCCCGCAAAATCTCCTGAGAGTGCGGGAAACGACAGGAATAATGTTCGCCTGCCCGTCAATATTCACATTGATATAACGCTATATCATTCAAAAACACGACCATTCGCGATATTGCCGAAGCGGCTGGCGCTTTAGTTATGGCGGTTTCGAGGGTCATCAACGGGCGGCCTGCCAGCATCCGCATCTCCGCCACCAGGTGACGATCCGATTCCGCTCCAGTTCCTGCGGATCGCCCGAAAGGAACGTGGCCTGATGAAGAGAGTTCAGTTCCTGATGATGGCGCAACCCACCCCAGCCGAGGTCTGCCAAAAAACATCCTCATGGCCTTCATCGCTTGCGGTTTTGTCGCACCCCAGATCCATCAAGGCCTCAACTATACTTCAGCGACAATTGATTTTATCCAATGCCCCGTCGGGTTGCCACGAATCCGCTTGCCCCCACCTTCGTGCGCTGTTACAAAATCCAAAAGTAGATCCGGACGTCCAACCACCAGATTGCTGCGTCACAAGCGGTGGGCGTGTCGTGCTATCAATCGTGGCTAGCGCTTGCAATGCAGAATCTGAACGTT
>JBAXPK010000063.1:0-13123 GCA_037132275.1 bacterium | reverse complement strand
CGAAGTGACTCGTCAAGAACCCTCCCAATGGCCGTCTCATCAATAGGTGTTGCAACAGAAGTCTCGTTCATAATCATCCTTTTTAGGCGCTTTCTGTCCTAGTTGCACCGAGATCAGGCAGAATCATCATTTTAGGCAACCTTCGGGCAATAAATTCTAGCTGCTTTCAACCGCTTCAAGACCTTAACAACATCCTTCGGCCTGAGATCGTGTTCCCATATTCTCACTACATGCCAGCCTTTAGCACGAAGCTCCCTGGTCACAGCCTTATCCCGCGCCATGTTCCGCGCCAGTTTTGCGCTCCAAAAAGACGTATTCTCAACAGGGATATGCCCGTGAATCGGACAGTTGTGCCAGAAACACCCATCAACAAATACGGCCAATCGTTGAGTTCGAAATACAAAATCGGGATGCCCGACCAAAACTTGATGGCGCCGCCAACCCGTAATCCTTGCGCCCCGCAAAAACCGCAGGAAGGCCACTTCTGTTTTTTTATTTCCTTTCGACCGGATACGTGACATTAACTCAGAACGACTGAGCCCATGAAATCCTTTCACGACCTTCTTCATCAAAACCTGAACGCCCTTGGAGAGGAGAGGAATAACTCGTTTAAATGCTTTGGATCAACCTTGAATAAAGGTCCTTTTTCTGACACACGGGTGTCGGTTTTCTTGATCAGGTGGTCCATTGAGACAACACCGTCCTCCAGTAACTTGTCAAACTGCGGATAACTGGGCCCGCGAGTATGTACAACCTCAACCAGCTTGAACCCATCTGCATCGCGCACCTTAACGGGATCAACGTGAATCCAGAAAGTCTCCCGGTGTTTATTCCCGAAAGATTGGTGCAGTCGCCCTAGTTCCCACACTGCCACGTCCTGTTTTCTGGATTGGGTTTGCCAAGCAAACTCAACCAAACGGCCAAGATCTGAGTCTATACGAAACTGGAGGCCTTGCGAATTTCGCTTGGTCGCAGAAACTGAACAGTACAGTTTCCTGACAGTACCTCGCTCGTAACCATACCGAGTCAATATCTCGGCACTTGATTTGCAGGGACTAAGAACCCAATTCGGTACGCACGCAAACAGGGTATAGCGGGTATTACCCCGCCCCTGAAGCCACCGTTTTGACTTAATCTCTATACCTTTGTAATCGGGTTCTTTGGACGAATTAATCGCGATCCCGAGGGCTGTTTCAATTGTTCGCCCAACGGACGTGTCACCTTGGCAAACAGCCACCAATGACCCTTGCCCCGCTAACGTTCGCAATTTAACCAGTAACTCGTCTGCAATGAATGAGTTCACTCGCCGCAGGGCCGCAAGGAAGTCAACGGGCGGCGTGATAAGATTGAGGCGCAACACTTCCGCCACATTGGATCGCGTTAGGTTAAGGAAGCAGGGACACGAATCCGACACAAACACAACAAAGACATCATCCGCAGAAGCATGTCTCGCGAAATTGGCAGGCCATAAACGAGGGTCGCCCTTCTTGGTCTCTGGACGATAGAACGACACATGCAAGTCCTCAACCCTATCATTCAACAGTATTTTACCGGGAACGATCCGCTTGTGACGAGGGCCTTGTTGCTGTATCGCAAAATCATGCACGCTAGCATCGGCAAGCATGGTTCTCAGGGGAAGGGTAGCGTCCATGATAGACTTCTTAATCCCCGTGGCCGTCACGAAAAGTATAACTGTCGGGATCCCAGCAACACGAACGGCTTCAAGATTGGATCGTTCTCGGTCTGTAAGGTCGCGGGTGTTCATGGGGATGGTTTGATGTTACCTCGGAGGATGCCCGCCAAATGAAGGCCCACTTTGTACGCCAATAACACAGGGACAGCATTCCCAATCTGGGTATAACGCGGGACATCGCGATCCCAAATCCCTTTACTGGGATCCCCTGCCCTCCGGCGGCCACCCGTGGTTCGGGGGCCACAAAATTCATACCAATCAGGGAACGTCTGGATTCGGGCCCATTCCCGCACTGTAGGAGAACGAGCCTGACTGTAATGCACATAATCCTCAGGGAGGGATGTTGCAGTAATATTTGGGCCATTTTCGTCCCATTGCCGCGGAAAAACCCTTTGCGCAAATTTCTTCGTTTTATATTTCTCAGGGATCTCACCGCCGTTGTCGATCATGTGCTTGAATTTCTCGCGGATATATTCAGCATGGCCGCTGTATTCCATCTCCATCAAATTATCACCCCTTTTGCGAACATGTCCATTCAAGTCGGATCGTAAAATTTTCTGGATGTCGTTCAGCGGGGGATAGACATAGGTGACGGTGGCTTCCTTGCTGCGGTAATCCGGATCCTCTAAATCCGATAATAGTTCTTCAAGGGACGGGGGAATCCCGGACGGTTCCGGCAAGTAACCATACTTGACCGCAGTGGGAGGATCCGCCTCCTTGCGATCCATGAAAGTCAACTGTCTCGGGTGAGGTAGCAGATCGTCCCGGATCCCTACCATCAGTACACGCGGGCGGTTCTGGGGAACTCCATAATTTTTCGCATGGACAAGTTCCCACCGAACCGAATATCCAGGAATTGATTCAAACGTTTTCAGGACTGCCTCAAAAATCTCCCCGTTCCGCCCTTCCTTCGTCCACTTAGAGTTCAAGAGACCACGAACATTCTCGAATAGGAATATCTTCGGGCGAATAACCTGTACAACCCGCGCCATCTCCTCATACAGGCGATTGGAGGGGATATCCTTCTTGTCCAACTTGAACGTGCGCCGGTGTCCGATCCCGCTGTAGCCCTGACACGGCGGGCCCCCGCAAACAAGATCAATATCCGTAATACCCTTGTATGCCCAATAGACCTTCAGGAGCTTAAGGTTTAGGTCAGTCAATTGATAGATGTCTCCGACTGGGATAATTTCTTTCCCTTTCCGGTTGGCAATGTAGGTCTCGGCGGCTTGCCGGTTGATCTCGCTAAATAATAACGGTTCAAACCCGGCCTGTTCAAGCCCGAGGGAGAGTCCACCACACCCAGAAAATAGATCGATACATTTCAGGGGGTGACTTTCAGGATGTGACCGGGGCACGCCGTATTGCAAGCCGGCCTCAGATGTCCTGATGAGGGCGGAAGGCCAGGCGAATTTCACAGGGGTGACATCAAGCGCAACGTTATTCGGGGGCTGTTTCTTTCTTCGTGTTTGCGGGTATTGAAATGACATGGGGCATAGGTACAAAAGGTGGGTACTACAGTCAATCGCAATCCTACCAGTTATGCCTTCTGCCTGTTCAGGCAACTCGATCAATAGCGGAATATATGGAGCCGGAATAATGGCGATAGACCCTTAGGCGGGGTTTAGGGGAGCCGGGTTCTGGGGATCGACAATGGTTACCGTGGGCGGAGTTTCGGCAACGGGCGGCGCGGGTTGGATTGGTACTGGCTCTTCTTGCGGGGGAGACGTGCCCGGGATCGGCTCTACGGCAGTCGGCTCGGGCGCTTGCGGTGATGGCACGATCTCAACCGGTGGCACTGCTGCAGGGGTCGGCTCAGGAACGATAGTCGGGGCCGACTCCGGAGAAATTGCCGGGCCAGGCAACACTACAGGCTCGGGCATTGGGACGACCGGGGGCGGCTCGATGATTTCGGGGGCAGTAACCACGGGCGGCGGATCTGGATCAACTGGCGCGGGTGCCGGAACCACCACAGGTTCGCCGGCCGGTAGGGGCGCCACCTCGGGCGGAGAAATCTCGGAACCGACAGGAATCACTCCTCCGTCGGAACTAGCGGCGGCGGCTACAGCGGCATCCAAATTCGTCGCGGGGACATCAAGCGTTGGCTCGGGTGCTGCCGGGGGTTCTGGCGCCGGGGCAATGTCCACGGGTTCAGTGACCGGTTGCGGCGTCGGTTCGGGGACGGACTCCAGCGGCTGATCGAGTGGCGCTTCGGTGACCACATGCACAGGTGTCGCCGGAATTGGTTCTGGTCGGGCGGCAACTTGAGGAGGGACGGCGGGCTCTATTATCTTTACCGGCTCGACTGCCGAGCGTGGTGAAGGAGGCGCAAGGGCGGGTTCAATGGGTTTCTCGGGCGTCAAGGTTGTCACCGGTTCGGGCACACGGCTCGGATGTACCTCGCCCTCCATGGGAACTGCCATGACCGGAACCGGCGCTCCCAACGCCTTCAACAGCGTTTCGGCGGCCCCGGTAACGAGAGGCATAACCGGGCACATACCAGCGACTGCGGTGACGGTGACGGACATGGCGGTGGGGCAGCACAGAAGTCCGGCGATGCCGTCATGGAGAAGCGATGTCACCGCCTCGCGGGCGGCGCCAAGATCGGCGGGGACGGCGATGACAACCAACCGGAAACCGGCCGCCGCTAGTACCGACGCCACAGCGGGAATCAGGGCGGCGGATCCGCCGGAACCGGCGGCGGAAAGAACCAATCCGATGGTGGTCTGGCGGCCCAGCACCATGTCGCGGGCAACACGGTTCGGTTTGTAACCACTTTGGCGGACGATGGCCAGGATGCGTTCGCGGGTTTCCAAGGGAATGTTTACCCCCGCCGTCTTACCGCTGATCGCATACGAAACGGTTGTCGGAGAGACCCCGGCAGCCATGGCGATGTCACGAATCGTCACGAATTTTACCATAGTGAAACGTTTTACTTGATATTTTTAAACATAACAATGAGAATTCCTGTCTTGCCTGCTTGAATTCCCGCTGCGTCTACGCTACGTTCCTGCTGATAGACATGACGCACGCTCCATATCAGTGGTATCAGGCCGGTGACGCGTTCTATCAGGCCCTTCTCTCGGAGATCGGCAAAGCAACACATTCCGTCCTTCTGGAAACGTATATCTTTGAGAATGGGGATCCAGGTGACGACTTTCATGATGCGCTTCTGGCCGCCGTGCAGCGCGGCGTGAAGGTCAGGGTCTTGCTTGACGCCTTCGGCTCCATGGATCTGCCCTCCCACTACTGGTCCTCCGTGACCGCCGCAGGGGGGAAGGTGGCCTTTTTTAATCCACTCTCCCTGGGCCGCATTGCCTTCCGGAACCACCGGAAACTGCTCGTTTGCGACAACCGGGTGGCCTTTATCAGCGGCTTCAATATCGCACGAAGCGAGGCTGGCGATGGAATCACCCGCGGCTGGCGCGACCTGGGATTGCGCGTCACCGGCCCGGTGGTGGACGACCTGGCCGCCTCTTTCGACCGGATGTTCGATGTCGCCGGCTTCAGGCTCCCCCGGCTTCCCCGCCTGCTGTTGCGTCCGCGATTCCTGAGCCGCCGGAAGAAAGCACAGCACCCCATTCTCCTGTCATCCGGTCCCGGCTTCACAGACAACACCATCAAGTTTACCTTACAGGAAGATCTCCGGCGGGCCCGGGTCATCCGGATTATTTCCGCCTATTTCCTGCCCACCCGCCGGCTCCGTAAAATCCTGATCAAGGCGGCCCGGCAGGGCGCGGATGTGCAAATCATCACCGCCGGGAAAACCGATGTCGCCCTGTCCCGTTACGCCGGGCGCTCCCTCTATAAGCGCCTCCTGAAGGCCGGAGTTCATATCCAGGAGTATGAGGCGCAGATTCTCCACACTAAGCTGATCATTGCCGACGGCGTGGTGTATGTCGGTTCCGCAAACCTCGACACCCGGAGTCTGAACATCAACTACGAGTTGCTGGTCAGGCTGGATGATGGGCATCTGGCGCATGAGGCGCGCCAGATTTTTCTCGATTATCTGCCCTACTGCCGGAAAATCAACCCGTCGACCTGGTCACGCTCCCGAAGTATATGGGAGAAACTACTGGAACGAATCTCCCACTTCATCCTGTCGAGAATCGATATCCTCTTCGCCCGCCGCCAACTCTCAAAGCTTCGGTGAACCAGGATAAAACGGCGCCGACTTTCCCGTAATAGAGGGTTTTCTCCATTCTGAATTCTGGCTTCTGACTCCTGGATTCTTTCTCTTCACACGACTTCCTCGTACTTGCGCTCCATCTTTTCCAGACAGCGTTTCATATCGAAATCCTGAATGCGGGTCAGGGCATTCTGGCGCAGACGCTTCAGCAGGCCGGGATCATCCAATAGGCGCAGGGTGTGACGGGCCATGGCCTCGATATCGCCGGGCGCAAACAGAAGGGCATCCTTTTCGTGGGTCAGGATCTCACCCTGGCCATCCGCCGTGGAGGCCACACAGGCGTTTCCTACCGCCATGCCTTCAAACAGCGTGCTGGGAGTGCCCTCCTGATGACTCGGGAAAAGCTGGATGTCGAGGCACTGAATCACCTTCACAACATCATCCCGATATCCCAGGAAGGCGATCCGGTCGGCCAGATTGTTCTCGTTCACCCACTGGCGCAGCACCTCCTCGTATCGGCCGTTACCAATGATCCAGAGATAAACGTCGGGCCGCCGGGCCAGCATCAGGCGAAGCGCCTTGAAGGCATCCATATGCCCCTTATGGCTTTCCAGCCGTCCCACCACACCCAGGATTTTGTCATCCGGCTTGCGTCCCTGCTCAGAGCGGAACGTCCGGATCCACTCCGGCGTGACCTTGTGAATCTGTTCCAGGGGAATACCGCTATACAGCGTCTCCACAATCGCCGCCGGGATATGCCGCTTCTTGACCGTGAACGTGCGGGTGGACTCGGATACGGCATAGGCATAGCGGGTGAAGTGCCCGAGGAACCATTCCACCGGCCGCTGAAAGGCGGGAACGGTTCCGTAGTTGCAGTGCTCATGGACAATGACCGGCTTCCCGAGAAGGAGGCCGGCGATCCGGCCCCAGGTGGAGGCGCCGTAGCCGTGGACATGAAGAATATCCACATCGGCCCGCCGCATAAGGCCGATCAACTTGAACAGGTTCCGGGGATCCATTTTGCCGTAACCCAGATAGAGCGGCTCGATCCCGGCGGCCCGAAGCCGTCTGTCGGCCACGTCGCTGGAGCCTTTCCGACTGCACAGCAAGACCCGGAACCGGTGCGTATCAAACGCGGGAATCCATAGTTCGAACAGGCGCGACACCCCGTGAAAGGCGACCTGCCTGTCCCCGAAATGCTCACACAGATGAAGCACTGTGATTCTCTTCATTCAACCCGCTTCCCGTTCATTTATCTTGTTGCCGCCGCCCTGAAAGGATATATCGTTGACGCTCTTGATGGCGCCAAAGGAATTCATTTATTACACGGGCTTATACCAATGAAGTGTTTATTTGTCTATAAAACGGCCTCACTCGATATCACGGATCCCATGGGCATCATGTGCCTGATCGCCAATGTCAAGAAACACGGCCACGAATCAGACCTGTTCCTTGCCAATTTGGAGCCTAACCTGTTCAAGGCGGTCGCGGACTACAAGCCCGATGTGATCGGCTTCTCCGTCACCAGCGGCTCGGAGCCCTATTACCTAGAACTCATCCGCCGCCTCCGCAAACACACGAAATTCATCTCCATCATGGGGGGTCCGCACCCCACGTTTTTTCCTGAAATCATTGAGGAACCGGAAGTGGACATCATCTGCCGCGGCGAGGGTGATGACGCCATCGTGGCCTTACTGAACAAACTTCAGGCAGGTGAGGATTACTCCACCCTTCCCAACCTCTGGGTCAAAAAGAACGGTGACGTGATCAAAAACCAGATCATGCCCTTGAATCACTCGCTGGATTCGCTCCCCTTCCCCGACCGGGCCTCGTTTCTGAAGTATTACGCCTATGCCCATAGTAGCGTGAAGCATTTCCTGGCCGGACGCGGCTGCCCCTACGACTGCGCCTACTGTTTCAACCACAAACTGAAGAAGATGTATCGCGAGGAGGCTAACGAGACGCAGTACTGCCGCCTGCGCAGCGTGGAGAACGTTGTCCAGGAACTGGAGGACGTCCGCAAAAATTATCCCCTCAAGATTGTCTATTTCCATGACGACCTGTTCATCATGAACCGGGTCTGGCTCAAGGAATTCGCCGAGGTCTACAGCAAGCGGGTTGGCCTGCCCATGATCTGTTACGTCCGCGCCAACCTCGTTAACGAGGACGTGGTGCAATCCTTGAAGAAGGCCAACTGCGTCACCATCGCCATGGGCATTGAGAGCGGCAACGAAGAACTCCGGAAAATTGTGCTCAACCGCGACATGACCAACGCCAAGATCATTGAGGCCGCTGATCTGTTCCACAAATACGGCATTTCGATCATGACCCAGAACATGGTGGGCCTGCCGGACGAGACGGTCGAGAATGCCTACGAGACCATTGCGGTAAACGCCCGGGTCAAGCCCTCCTACGCCTGGGCCTCCATCTTTCAGCCCTATCCCCGCACCGCGCTGTGGCATTACTGCGTCAAAAAGGGCTATCTGGATCCGTCCCACAAGCAACATGCGTCCTACCAGGTCGAGTCGCCGATCAACAAGGGCCAGACCAAGCGCGAGTTCGAGAACCTTCACAAGTTCTTTGCGCTGTGCATTGAATTCCCCTCGCTGGTTCCGCTGTCACGCCGTCTGATCAAGTGGCCGAACAACATTGTCTATAACCTGGTCTATCGCGGGTTCAAGGGCTACACACACATTTTCCGCCTCAAGATGAGCAGCGGCGAACTGGGCTTCTTCGTCTATCTCTGGGGCATCATGCTCTACAAGATCCGCCGCGCCATGGGGCGAACATACTAAGCTCACTGTCATCCCATAGGCAACGTTTCATGACCACAAAAATCCGTGTTTGTGGATGTTTTTGAATAGTTTGCGGGATTGTGATCGCTGAAATTTCCTCTGTGGGATACAAATGAAAAATGAACAACGTATCCTTGAAACCCACTGTTTTAAGGCGCCGGTGTCCGGCCAGCACTTGAAACGATCAAATATTCTTTCAGGATGGGCCCAATTCTGGCGTACTCGGGTTAACGGGATCGTTTCTTGGTAAATACTATATCCTTGCGAAATAGTCCCACCTGACCGATTTGAATGAACTTTACGCCCTCATCCTTTCGATTGAGCACATTACATATTGGAATTAGCGCAGAGTAACCGCTCCCAGTTTCTGACGATTTCCGCGAATTGCAGTCAACTGCATTGACTCTCGCTCTCTATTTGACCATGATTCAAACTTTGTGTCAGTGTTTGCTGGAGAAAGTAGAATATGACTGAAAAAATTCGTCGCGAATGGCGCCTTTTGGCGTTTCGCGCAAAATTGTTGATGGTTTTGGTGGTGCTGTGTTGTGCCGCTTTGAGCGGTGCTATTGCACTTGAGGATGCCTATATTCCATGGGGTGACAGTCGATATCTCGGAACGAATGACGATATTATTAATTCGGACTTCCCTTCTTGGTTTGGCTCGGCTTTCAAAACTGGGGCCGGGGTGTGGGATACCAACATCCCTGCGTGGTATGTCTCTTCGTGTGAGCCCAACGAAGCGGCACTCGACGTATTGTTTAGTCGATTTTTTCTGACCAATAGCCTGATCGTGAAGTTGGGCTTTCTTGATTCCAGTAATTCATCCTTTTCTCTTGATCTTCTGCTCATGACGAATCAAGTCTTAGTAAGATCCAACCTGTTTGAAAATCTCTTCACCGGAAGCGGCATTGATACATCGCGCACCTTCAACGTCCCGCTTGCGGATACAAATACCATCGGGTTACAATTCACCAGAAGAACAGGCGTCATCACAATCCGGGATACTCTGCTTTCCCCCGATAGTGACGGGGATGGCTTTTCTGATATTGAGGAATCTGTCTGGGGGAGTGATCCCGGTTCTGCACTCTCAGTCCCCTGCGCCGACATCACCGGACAGGTGTTTTATGCGGGTGTTCAGGCTGGCGTTATCCATGTACTGGCGACGACTAACGCTGCGGATTGGACTGCTACGCATTACCTGACAATGGGCGCACCCGGGGGGTATACGCTGAAGGGTCTGCCCATCAGGAACACTTGGTACCCCCGCGCCTACCAGGATGTGAATGGAAATGGTTTTCCTGATGATTGGGAGCCACGGGGCGGATATCTGGCCCCCAGCGGCACAGGCTCCGGCTTCCTGGTTCTTACCGGGAACACTGCCGGTGTAGATATCTTCCTCCAGGATCCTGATTCCGACGGGGATGGAATAAGTGATGTAACTGAAAGGGCCTTAGGTCTGAATCCATACCTCTCCAATTCTTTCGCCCGTCTTCCGTTTTTGGACAATTTTGAGACGAACACAGTGCATCTTGGCGATGTGAATGGCCAGAATGGGTGGCTGGCTGGCCCGAGCAACTCAGTTCTCGTGGAGACCGGCGTTGTGTGGGAGGGCTCGCAGGCATTGTCAATCAAAGCAGGGAATACGCCGTCAAGTGTGTGTCAATTGTTTACGGTGACGAATGCGCCGGTAGTGTGGGCGGACGCGCACATCCTGGCATGGGCGGGCTCGATGCCAACAAGTCCGGTGTCAGGCAGTGCGATGGCGTTCTTTGATGACAACGGCTATCTCAGGGTCTACGATGGATTGAGCGCCTCGACAAATAAGTGGCTGACTCTGACCAACCGCCCGCCCCGCGCGATGACAGGGGAGTGGGTGCGGTTGACGATGAAATTGGATTATGGCGCCCAACGTTGGCTCGCTTGTGTGAATGGCATTCTTTCGCGTGAAGGGATCGGGTTCGCCACGGCCGTAAGTCGGTTCAGTATGCTGTCCCTCAAAGGGGAGCGTGGCGGCATGGACGCGCTTTGCGTCAGCACAAACGAACCGGCGGGCCTCTCCCTCGACGGTGACCTGATGCCGGATGACTGGGAACGGGCGAATGTCGGTAATCTTGACCAGACGGATGACGGTGACCCAGACCATGACGGACTATCCAATTTGGAGGAATACCGGCACGGAACCGATCCCAACTTCCCGGACTCCGATCATGACGGAATGGCCGATGGATGGGAAGTCACGCACGGTTTCAACCCCACTAATGCGGCGGATGCGGCTTTGGACGCCGATGGCGATGGGTTGTCAAATGTGGCGGAATACCAACACCAGAGCGATCCTTTGGTGGCAGATTCGGATCATGACGGGTTGACGGATGGCTTGGAAGTCAACACCTGGCACACGGATCCCGTGGCTGTGGATAGCGATGGTGACGGCTATAAAGATAGCGATGAGGTCGCGCGCGGAACCGATCCCACCGACGCCACTTCCCAGCCCGCCTCCCATTGGCTGAACCACCGTAAACTGACGTTCCGCGAAGGCAGTCTCACCAACCGTCTTGCCAATGTGCCCATTTTGGTTCGCCTCACCCCTGAGCGGATCGACTACACCCAATGTGCGGCCAATGGGCGCGATATCTTCTTTACCGATAGCGCCGGCTTGCCGCTCGATTTCGAGGTTGAGAAGTGGAATTCCGAAAGTGAATCCCTCTTCTGGGTTCGTCTCCCCGAGGCGGGTGGAACCAATTCCGCCGGTTACTTCTGGCTTCATTGGAACGACCCGGATGCCACCAACGCCGCGAATGCCGCAGGGGTGTGGTCGACAAACTACCTTGGCGTCTGGCATCTTGCCGAGACCAATACCGTTCTAGCCGACTCCGCCCCTGGCACATACGCCGCCACCAACGTCGGGGCCGTGTGTGTCACCGGTATCCTTGGTAACGCCCGCAATTTCCGCGGATCCGATAGCGTCATAGTCCCTCCCGCCGCTTTTGCCGATATCAGCAATGCGGTGTCGATCAGCTTCTGGCAATTCGGGGCCACGAACCAACCTCTTAACGTTACCTGTTTTGAGGGTACCAGCGTCATCGGACGGGAACTCAACGCCCATGTTCCGTGGGGAGATTCGAACGTCTACTGGGATGCCTTCGGCATTTACGACCGAATCAATAAACTTGCCACCACCAATCTCTACAAGGGAGGGTGGAATCACTGGACCTTCACCAAGGATCGGCCTACCGGCACAATGCGCATCTACGTCAACGGCGAACTCTGGCACAGCGGGACAGGCAAAATCCGCGCTTACAGCCCCGTTACCGCCTTCTGGTTGGGTGACGCCGTAGGCGGCTCTTGGGGCTTTGTTGGAATGTTGGACGAATTTCGGGTTGAATCCGTGGCGCAGACTCCCGAATGGGTTAGGTTCCAGTATAAGGCCATGCTCGATCAAGTGCTGATTTATGGCGAGCAGCAGGTGTCAATAGCGGGCACGGGGAATAGTGCCGAACCCTCCCAGCCGGGCGAGTTCACCATCACCCGCACGGCCCAGAACACCAATCTTCCACTATCGGTTATGCTCTGTGTTCCGGCCGGCACCGCTGCGAATGGGGCTGACTTCACAACTCTACCCCGGTCAGTGTTAATTCCCTCCGGTGCCACACAGGCGAGGGTCCCGGTTCCGGTCATGGATGACCTCTGGCTGGAGGGTGCGGAGACCGTAACGGTCGCCATTGCCCAGGGAGGCTACTTCATCAATCCCACGAATGCCTCGGCCTCCATTGCGATCCTGGACGATGATGTTGACAGCGACCACGATGGGCTTTGCGATGCCTGGGAGATTCAGCAGTTTGGAAATCTTGATGCGACTGCGACCGGCGATGCCGATAATGACGGCGTCAGCAATATCCAGGAGTATCTGCGCAGTACTAACCCCCATGATGCCGATACCGATCATGATGGCCTGCCGGATCAGTGGGAGATTGCCATGGGAACAGATCCACTCACGCCTGATGCCGTCGCTGATCCAGACCATGACGGGCTCACCAATCTGCAGGAATATCAGTTGGGCACCAACCCGCGGCTGGCTGATACCGATGGCGACGGGATGTCGGACGGATGGGAAGTTGCGCATGAACTCAATCCGCTTGTGAATGATGCTACCCTCGATCCCGACAACGACGGGCTTACCACCCTCAAAGAATATCAGACCGGCACTGATCCGCATAATCCAGATACCGATGGTGACGGTCTGACGGATGGATCTGAAGTCAATGCCTATCACACTAATCCTCTGAATTCCGATACTGACGGTGATGGCCTTCCTGATAAGTGGGAACTGGACAACGGAACCAACCCTCTTGTCAATGATGCCGTAGCGGATCCTGATGGCGACAACTTAACGAACATGCAGGAATATCAACAGGGCACCAATCCGAAATCTGCCGACACAGATGGGGATGGCATCGCAGATGGCGTTGAGATTCAGGCGTTGACTGATCCATTAACAAAAGATTTCGA
>JBAXPK010000062.1:0-13171 GCA_037132275.1 bacterium | reverse complement strand
TCTCTTTTCTTCGCGATCTTCGTGGGCTTCTGTTTAAAATTCTTTTCTGGATTTCTTCCATTTCTTGAATTAGTGGTGAAATCTTCGTATTCTCCGTCTGGCAGGAATTTATGAAAACGGCTTTGGATAAACAGACGCATGTGGCGGGGATTCGCCTGAAGCTCGGGTTGGCCTTGATGACTATTGTCGTCATCGGGGGGACGCTCGGATTCCACTTCATTGAACATTGGACATTCCTCGACTGCCTGTACATGACCGCCATCACCATCTCCACGGTCGGTTTCGGGGAAGTCCATCCCCTGTCACCGGCGGGCAAGACGTTCACCATTTTCCTGCTTCTCGGGGGCGTCGGCACCATGGCCTTTGCCGCCTCCATGATGGTGGAAACCATCGTTCACCGGCAGGTTCGATTGTTAACAGGGAGGCGCGGCATGCAAAAAGACATCTCAAAACTGACGCATCACATCATCATCTGCGGTTATGGCCGCATGGGCCGCCTGGTGGCTGAAAACCTCGCCGCCTCAAAGCACGACTTCGTCATTGTTGAAAACGACCCGGAGGTGATTGAGGAAGCCGTCGAGCGCGGCTTGATGACCATCCATGGCAACGCCACAGACGAGGAGTTTCTCGAAAAAGCCGGCATCAACCGGGCCAGCGCCGTGGTGGCCGCCTTGAGCAGCGATGCCGACAACCTGTTCCTGACCCTGACGGCACGGGGCATGAACAAGGAACTCGGCGTCATCGTCCGCGCCAATGACCAGGATAGTGTGCGGAAATTCCATCTGGCCGGCGCGACCCGTGTGGTGCTGCCGGACGTGGTGGGGGCCGATCACATCACCCGGTTGTTGACCCGGCCCTCGGTGGTGGATTTCGTGGAACTGGTGGCCAAGGATGGCGGCATTGAGCTGGAGGTGCGGCAGATCGAGATTGCGGCCGACAGTCCGTTTGCGAACAAAACCCTGGCCGAGGCGCGCATCCGGCAGGCGACCGGCTGCATTGTCCTTGCCATCCGTCGACCTGACAAGAAGACCCTCTTCGATCCCGGCCCCGAAGCCCTCATCCAGGCCGGCGACACCCTCCTGGCCGTAGGCTCCTGCGAACCCGCAAACGGCGCATAAAGACGGGAAGACTTCAACTGATCTTCACTGATTCACACTCATCAGGAGAAGAGTTTGAACAGAAGGGCACGAAAATCGCGAAGAAAGAGAATGTTGCGGCAATTGTGGTTGGGAGTACCCAACCACAATTGCCGCAACGGTTCTTCCGAGAATATGGGAGAATATGAAAACCACTCCATATTGACCTCAATTCTTCACGGAAGTCGTTTCGCGATTTTTGGTGGCGCGTATTTTCGCGCCGACACAAATCGCGAAACATTATTTATTCCTTCGTGAACTTCGCGGGCTTCTGTTCAAACTCTTCTCCTGATGAGTGTGAATCAGTGAAGATTAGCGGTGAAGTCCTTCTTCTCTTCTTTTCAGGTCGGCGTAGAAGGCGGCTTCGCTGGTTTTGATGTAGGGGATCAGCCAGATGAGGCCGATTCCAAACGTGGGGATGCATAACAACGTCCAGCCGAAGAAGCGCCAGTGCATACAAAAAAGTTTCCACTTATTCCCCGCCATCAGCTGCGTGCTGCGCCGGATGGCCTCCATGGGCTCAATTGCTGGGAATTCAATGAGAATAAAATAGGTCATGGAATAGCGATACTGGGCAATCATGGGAAGACTCAGGGCGGCCAGGGTCAGAAGCACCAGTGCCGCCACGG
Organism: bacterium; assembly: GCA_037132275.1. Classification (GTDB taxonomy): domain Bacteria; phylum Verrucomicrobiota; class Kiritimatiellia; order CAIKKV01; family CAITUY01; genus JAABPW01. The sequence goes on along the minus strand of JBAXPK010000062.1, from coordinate 11,406 downwards.
TTTCCACGGGAAAAGATCCGCCGGACATCCCTTTTACGGCCGAAAGAACGATGGTGATAATCGCCAGCACAATGCCCGGGATCGCCCAGGCGATGACCAGGAGCAGCATCAAAAGATAGGCGATAAACGCGTTGCCGAACTGGTTAAACCCTTTAAACAACAGCCCCACCTCGACAGGTTGACGCCGTGACAAGGTCAGAAAAAACAAGGTCCACCCCACCATCATGGGCCCGTTGATCACAAAACTGAGCAGGGGAATCATCCCGGCCGCCGTGATGATCAGATAATAGAGGAGCGACCCGCCGATGGCGATGCCCCAGTTCCCCGCAAGGGCCCCGCGCGCCAAGCCCATCAGGTCGCGATTCGCAGTCCCGCTCGTATAGGATGCGGCCGCCGGCCATTCCGCCGGAGGCGCGCCGGGGATCGGGGGCACAGGCGGCGTTTGTTCGAATAGGCCCGGCACGGTGGAGGCCTTGGCCCATTGGTTGCCCATGGAGACATTCCACACCAAATCTTCGGCCGACAACCCGCCACTCCGGGCAAGCGCCTCAAGTTGTTCCTGCTCCACCGGCCCCTGCTGCTGCCCATTCTTCGCATAATACCATTGCATAATAGTCCCTCTTCAATCTTCGATTCGCAGTTTCATTTCGTCCGAGTTCGCCTTCAATTCCGGGGCGTACATGGCGCTGGCCCTGGTGGGCAGGGCGCTGAACTGGCCCGGGATTTCGGCCCGCAGCCGGTAACTCACGCTGTGCCGGCCGCGCGCCAGTTGCCGCACAAAGAAACAGACGCGCTCATCCCGGAACTCGACATAGGCGCCCATGTCATTCCCATTGTACCCGCTGCGCACCTCGGCCGGCTCACACCCCGCCGCCTTCATATCCTCAAACACAAGGTACTCATAGTCGTTCTTGCTCGCAATCTCCAACTCCACCTCAATGAGGTCGCCGCTCTTCAGCCGGTCGCCGGCGGCCAGCGGGAGCCGCTGGTATTTCTCCACCTTCTGATCCAACGCCTGCCCCCGGGAACCGGCCGCCTTGATCGTCCTGGCAACCTCCTTGAGGCGATAGAACTTGCGCTCCACCTTGACTTCCAGACCGGCCTTGCGGATGGGATCCTCGAGCGTGAAGACGTTGAGATAGGCGTTGAAATACACGGGACCTGTGCCCCGGCGGCGCACTTCGACCGGATGGGCGCCCGTCTCCACTGCCGCCCCCTCCAGCACAAACTTGTTGTCAAACGTAAACAGGTTTTCCGCCGTGATCCGGCTTTCCTTCACCTTCCTGCCCGCCAACCAGATCTCCACGGTCATATCAGGCTTGCCCTCGCCGCTGGCTTTGAGGAAGTCGGCCAGCGCTTCAATGCACAGCGCCGTATCGCGGGTGGAGTTCCAGTAGGTGGCATGCTTGCGGTTGTTGAGCAGATACTTTACCAGCTCGGACGCCACCTCGCCCTTGGGGTCGGTCGCCGCCAGCAGTTTGAGATAATAGGCATGCGCCTCGTTCTCGCTGCCATACCAGCACCACCAGTACCCGCCATTGCCAAGATTCAGATAGGCCGTCTGATTTTCGGGGTCACGAACCAGATATTGCCCGATATTCTTCATGACCATATCCCGCTTCTCACTCTGGCCGGTCCGGTGCAGCGACAGCCCGAGCAGCGTCTTCGCATACACGGACAGGTTGGTCCGCCCGTTATAGAGATAGTCGCGCATGGCCGCATCGTCCTTGCCGGCATCGACCAGCACCATCTGGACAAAGGCATCCAGGTCGTCGGCATGATCTTTCCAAGGATCAATGCGCTTCGCCGCATTCCGCAGTTTCTGTAATTCGTCGGCCCTGACCTTCGCGAGGAACTCCACACCGCGCTCGAGCACGCCGGGCACCAGGGCCACGCCGTTCTGTTTAGCCGTCTGCAAGCCATGCACCACCGACGCCGTGGTGTGTGCCCAGGAGTGTTCGCCCCAGCCGGAGAACCAACCCCAGCCGCCGTCATCATTCTGCATGGCGGTCAACGCCTTGAGCCCCGTCTTTACCATGTCGGCCACCACGGCCTCATCGAAGACCGGATTGCGCGTCTCGCCAGGATTCGGCGGGTTATTCCGTTTCCATTGCGCCGCCCGCTCCTTGTCATCACCGATTTCCTGGGCGTTCAAATTCGTCTGCTTATCCCGGATCGCCTTCAGATCCAGGTCCATATCCTTTAACACCTTCTGAACGATGACGGTCGGCAAGAACCGGTTCAGGGTCTGTTCCGTGCAGCCATAGGGATAATCCACAAGATATGGCAGCGCATCCACCAGCGCGCCGGCGAGGGTTGGGGAATAGCGGAGTTCGAGGCGCGACTGATCGGGACGCCGTTCGGCGGGAACGGTAATCGTGAGGTTGGCACGATCACGATCCGGACGGATTACCCCGCAGAAGGAATCCATTTTGAGCATGCCGTGGACATAGACGGGGAAGGCCATCTCCATGGCATCAGATTCCTCGTCCGATATCGCCTTCATGCGCACGGTGACGCGGCCTTCCTTCACCACCTTGACGCGCCAGTCGACCCGCTCCTCGCCGCCAGCAGCGATTTTCACCGTTTTCGAGACCGGATCAACCGCCTCCACACAGCCGCCCTCCAGTTCCAATACGGCGCGGACCGATTTGGCCGAGTCGAGGCTGTTGTGGATATTGGCCGAGAGAACGACCTCGTCCTTCTCGACAAAGAAACGGGGCGCCTGCAAACGCAGGAGCAGGTTCTTGGTTGTCACCACTTCAGCCGCACCCTCGCCGACCTTGGTGCCATGCCCCATGGCCCAGGTTCGGATCTTCCAACCGGTCAGATTCTCCGGCATCTTGAATTTCACATCGGCCACGCCATTCGAATCCGTCATCAACGAGGCGTTCCAATAAGCGGTGTCGGCAAACTCCTTGCGTACGGTGGGCTGGATTTCGGCAGACGCCCCCGTAGGCTCCCCTTCCTGCTCAGCCTGCATCTCATCCATAGCCATCTCCATCGGCGCCGAAGCGGACATGGGCATCGCCATGCCCATGGGCATCGCCATGCCTTTGCCCATAAGGCCACCCCCCGACCCCACCCGCATAGCGGACTTCATATTGGACTTCCGACGCGCCCTTCCAGAAAAACCTTTTCCCGCCAGAGCGCTCTCGTCATCGGCATCCGTAAACTGATCCACAATGCTGTCGCCGAATACGCCGAGCGGCGTCATGGGCGTCGCCCCCTTCAGCGTCAGATTGGCAAACCGTCTGTCGAGATTATGCTCCGTCATGGGCTGGTGATGCCGCCGCCATTTCCAGAAGAACGCTCTGATCTCAGCCACATTGGAGCCGCCGGAAATATACTCCACCGCCTTGTCATACACACTCATCACCGTGGAGCCGACGAACGGTCTGCCGTCAAAATCCGTCAAACGCACCTTCACCTGCGCCGGGGCGCCGGGCTTGAAGCTGGTGGCCGAGGGCAGCACTTCGACATTCAGCACACGCTTCTCGGGCGGGACCATGATCTCGCGGGTCTGGGTGTAAAGGCGGCCATCGAAAACGGTGAGGGCCTCGACAAAGAAATTCGGCATATCTTTTTTAGAGACGTCAATCGGCACGACGGTGCTCTTGCCCGCCAACCGCAACACCTGCGGCTTGAGGTAAACGCCGTTGGCGGCGCGCACAAACAGCAGAATGGTGGCGCCGGGATGGTCAGTGTTGATCATCAACTGAACCGTCTCGCCCGGCGCATACTCGCGCTTGTCGGGCACCAGCTCCAATTCGCTGAACCGGTAGGCCTTGCCATCGAAGGCCTCGCCGCGCACCACGAACAGATAGCCGCCTTCAATCGTGTGGCGTTGCCCATCGGTGACCGTATAAGAGAGCCGGTATTGCCCGGCTTCCGAGGCCTTGAGTTGCACCGTGGCGCGCCCTTCCCCATCGGTATCCAGATGCCAATGCTGGACGGCCTTTTCGACAGGCTTGCCGTCCTTGTAACCAATCCGATTCAGAACCAGGGCGCCGCGCCCCTGGACCGGCTTGCTATCGAGGGTCAAGGCCGAGAAGTCCGCGCGCACCACATCGCCGGGCCGGTAATGGCCGCGATCGACCCAGGCATAGACCTTGAAGGGTTTGCGGGCCACCAGCACCGTGCCCTGCCCCACGATGGTTCGGCGCGAGTCGTCGGTCACCTCGGCGGTGATTTCGTACTTGTGGTCGGTGTCGCCGTGCAGTTCAGCCGCCATGCGGGTGTCAATCATCACCTTCACTTCGCCGGTTTCGCCCACAGGGACTTCGTTCTCGACCACCAGTTCCGGCGGGGAGGACGGTGCGGGCCACCACCAGCAGCGCGGGGCAAAACAGCCCCATTCCCGCCAGCCGGGATACCAGGGCGTGTCGGCGACGAACCACCAATAGCCGGGACCGTAGAACCAGTCCCAAGGCATGCACGGATACCAGTTGGCGCTGTAGGAGGTGCGGGTAATCTTATATTTCACGCGGCCTTTTTTCACCGGCGATCCGAAATAGTATTTGGCCTTGATCGTCGCCGTGATGGTTTCGCCCAGCATCACCGGCTCTTTCGGAGCGGCAACCGTCACCTCAAACTCGGGTTTCTTGTACTCCTCCACGCGGAAATTACTGCCGCCCAAACTCTCTCCGTTCTTCCAGAGGTAGGCATAATACTGGCCGAGCGGGGCGCCGGCGGGCAGGCTGAACTCGCCATCGAGCCCGGCATACGCGTCAGTACGAAATGTTTTCTCGAACACTTTCTGACTCTGGGGATCCGTGATGATGACCGCGAACTCCTGCCGCGCAAAATCGGAGGTGTCCTCCTGGTCGTACTTCGCATGGCGCACCCAGAACTTGAATTTCACCGGCTGGCCAGGCCGGTACACGGGACGGTCGGTGATCCCGAACACCTTGCGTTCGTTATAGGCCTGGTCATAGGCCGGTTGATACCACACGCTCGAAAATCCGAGATAGGCCAGGCGGCCTTCGTCCGTGGTGGCGGTGATCAGCCACTGGTAACGCGACTCGACCTCCTTGGAGTCCGAGACAAGCTGTCCGTCGGCATCCGAATATTCCGCGAAGGAGGTTGTCATGATATTCATCCGCCCGGGGTTAATGCGTTGATTCGGCCATTCCTGCCGGTAACCGAAGAACTCGATGTTGACCTTGGGAAGCGGCTTGCCGCTGACCGCATCCGCCACGTAAAACCAGTTACTCTTGTCGCCGGTCTTGCGTGCCAGGACGGTATCGTTCAGCCACACAATGATCTTGCTGGTGTTTCCATTTTCCATGCGCGCCGTAACCAGATAGGCGCCGGCTTTTTTGAGCGGTGTCTGGATCGTGACCAGCCGGTCAAAGTGGTTGGCACGCGGCGACAGGGCGAGATCCCAGTGGGCGACCTCCGCGCCGATATACCGGGCCTGATCCGCCTCCACCAGCCGGTAACCGATGTTTTCCACATTCATGCGCTGCCAATCCAATTCCTTGGGATTGGATTTGAGATAGTCTTTGACGTCCGCCAGCAACTCCCGCACCTTGATTTCGCGGGCGTCGAAGGAAACGTTCTTCCCGTTACGGAACCGGAACTCGACCGTGGCGGCGGAGTCTGCCGGCTGGGTCATCACCGGCTCAAACGCCCCCCAGTTATCCGTGATCTGCGCGAGCGCCTTTTGTTTATAATGACCCGACCTGTCACCATACCGCTTGATGCTCTCCCGCCACATGTCGGCGGCTTTCCCGTATTGCCGGCGATTGGTGAACAGCCCGGCCAGATTTTGGAGCGCCCTCTCGGCGTGTCCGGACTTCGTGTCCCGGGCAATATCTTGGTAAATGCGGATAAAATCGAACTCCTCGGTTAGCTTGAAACGCTTGATGCCTGTGGCCAGGCGGGCGAGGGTTTCGTTGTCCGCCAGCGTATGAAGCGCATAGGTGCCGGCCTGAAGTTCGAGTCCATCCCCCTCATCGCGGGGCGGAATCCAGCCGAACTCCGCCATCGTCTGGACGCCGAACTGGTTGTTCAGGAAATCCGCCAATTGCATCCCTACGGAATCCTTGCGGGAAGGATCCAGTTCAGCCACCCGCTGCAACAACCAGCGCCAGCGCTCGCCGTCGGAGGTGGCCGCCTGAAAACTGGCGGGAACGGCATGAAAGACGGGATTGCCATCGGGATCCACCGGGGCGCCGCGCGTCTGATCGCCGCGGCCGTATCCATAATAGCCCCCATAGCCATCCTCGTAATCCGGAAGCGTGCCCAGATCGGTGAGATATTGGAGGCGCCAGGCGTCGTTGTACTGTCTGTATCCCAGTAAGATCCCGGCAAAATCCTGGCACAGGGCGGCGACGGCGGCGGGCGACGGCTCGCCCGCCCTACCGGCTCGATTTTCCTCGGCCAGGGTGAGCGCCCGGGCCATAAGTTGGAGTGCCCGTACCCGGTCACGTTCCGTTGCATTGGCAAATTTGCCCGCCCCGCGATGCGGCCCGCGTTCAAACTTACCGGCCACAATGGTTCCGTAGTGGGGATCGTCAACATAACTCCGGGCCGCCGCCTGGAGGGCGCTCCAGTTTCCGGCATGAACCTGAACCACAAACTCACGGAAGGCATCCGCCTCTGATTGCCGGTTCAGCCGCTGCATGCACTGAACCGCCAGGATGAGGTCGGATCCGACCCGGGAGGAAGTCTCTTGGGGATCCAGGGCCAGCGCCTCAAAAATCTCGAGGGCGTCCTTATCATTACCCTGCCGTTGGAATTTCTCCGCCTGGAGGCGGAGTTCATCCCGTCCCCGGTCATCCATGGTAGCCGGTGTGGCCCCCGGGAGCGACAACGCACAGAACGCCATAACCCATCCTACCAGACTGATGCTTTTCATGGTCTTCACTCCTTTAATTGTGTTTTGTCCCCTGCCGCCTCGCGCGGCAGGAACCGATGATTGGCGGCAAACGCTTGCGTTTTCCATCAATCATGTTCTCCCGCGACGCAAGGTCGCGGGGGGAAACCTAGTGGCCTCTAAAGAGACTACGTTTCTCACCCCGAACTTCTTCAATAAATCAGAGCCGATCCTCGAGCCGGAAATCAAATTGGAGGGTCATGGTGGCGGGAACCGGTTTGCCATCCTTCTCGGCGGGCTTGAAGCGGGCTCTTTCCGTCGCGGCCACCGCCGAGTCGTCCAGCGCCGGATAGCCGCTGCCGGACGCCACTTCCGCCGCTTCCACCAGGCCCTGCCCGGTGACCCTCACATGCAGGGTCACCCGGCCCGCCTCGCCACGGGCCCGGGCCCCATAGGGATAATGAGGCATAATCTCGGACAGCGCGACGGGACGCCCACCGGCCACCGTGCCGATCCCTGACGTGGCCACCGATCGCACTAAGGAAGGTTCAGGCATTACGGAGCCAGCCAGAACCGTCGGCTCGCGCATCGTCACCGGCGGCGGCCTCCACTCCGCCGTCCCGTCGGGCATCGCCACCCTGGGTTCCGGAATGATCGCCGAACGGACGTCCGGCACGACGGCGGCGGCCATGGCCGGTTGTGCCCGTAACTCGTTGGGAATGGCCGCCAACGCTCGATCCAGAACCGGAGGTTCGACGGGTGAAACTGGCGCCGGTGGCAGTTCGGTCACATCCAGTTGCACACTGACCGGGCCTGAGATCACACGGGCGATCGGCCAATGACTCGCCGCCAGCAGCAAAAGCGATACCGCCAACAGATGCAGCAGGATGGCCAAGGTAAAGGAGTGGGATCGAATCGCAGAACCCCAGCACCAGGAAGGCCGGCTCGTTAAATGAGTTTCGCTCATAGATGTGCTTCCATGAAGGAAGACTTCACCAGTAATTGAATAAATGCAAGAAATTCAGAAAAGGCAAGGATTTGGGACTTTCCATCTCCCGCGGTTTTCGCTATTCACTTCCTCCACGTTTCAATCACAGGAGAGTATACTCATGGCCAGGATTACACGACTACATAAGCGTCCCGAATGGAAGGCATTGAAAAAACATTCCGAGGCCATCAAAGCCACCCACTTGCGCGACCTGTTCCGCGACGATCCCGCCCGCGGTACGCGCTTTTCGCTGGATGTCTGCGGGCTGTATCTTGACTATTCCAAAAACCGGATCACCTCCGAAACCCTGTCGCTCCTGCTCGATCTCGCCCGCGCCTGCCGCGTTGACGAAGCCGCTCAGGATATGTTCACCGGCAAGAAAATCAACCAGACCGAAAACCGGGCCGTCCTCCACATCGCGCTTCGAAACCGCTCCAACACCCCCATCCTGGTGGATCGCAAGGATGTCATGCCCGGGGTTAACGCCGTACTCGACAAGATGGCCGACTTCGCCCGGAAAGTCCGTGCGGGTGAATGGTTGGGGTATACCGGCAAACCGATCCGGACTATCGTCAACATCGGGATCGGGGGCTCGGACCTGGGCCCCGTGATGGCCACGGAAGCCCTGAAGTCCTATTCCGATCGCCAACTCACCGTCCGCTTCATCTCCAACGTGGACGCCACCCATTTTGCGGAATGCACCCGCGACCTGAATCCGGAGGAAACCCTGTTCATCGTGGCGTCCAAGACGTTCACCACGCAGGAAACCATGACCAATGCCGAAAGCGCGCGGGCCTGGTGCCTGAAGACGCTTAAGAACCCGGCCGCCGTGGCCCGTCATTTCGTGGCCGTCTCAACCGCGTCCGCCGAGGTCAGAGCGTTCGGCATCGATACTGCCAACATGTTTGGATTTTGGGATTGGGTGGGCGGCCGGTATTCCCTCTGCTCGGCCATCGGTCTACCCGTGATGCTCGCCATCGGCCCTGAGAATTTTATCGAAATGCTGGAAGGCTTTCACACCATGGACCGGCACTTTGTCGAGGCTCCCCTGGAGCAGAATGCGCCGGTACTTCTCGCGTTACTCGGCATCTGGTATAATAATTTTTTCGGGGCTGAAACACAGGCGATCCTCCCCTACGACCAATATCTGCACCGGTTCGCGGCCTACTTCCAGCAGGCGGACATGGAGAGCAACGGGAAAGGCTGCGACAAACAAGGCAAGCCGGTATCATGGCAAACCGGCCCGGTGATCTGGGGCGAACCCGGAACCAATGGCCAGCATGCCTTCTATCAGCTGATTCATCAGGGCACCAAACTGATTCCCTGTGATTTTATCGGGTTCAGCAAGAGTCATAATCCCATCGGTGACCACCATGATAAATTCATGGCCAACTTCTTTGCCCAGACCGAGGCGCTGGCGTTCGGAAAGACCGAGTCGGAGGTTCTCGCTGAGGGTACCCCGGTCAAACTGGCGCCCTTCAAGGTCTTTGACGGGAACCGGCCCACCAACACGATTCTGGCCGAGACCCTGACACCGCGGCTCCTGGGCTCACTTATCGCTCTTTACGAGCACAAGATTTTCGTGCAGGGCGTGATCTGGAATGTCTTTTCGTTCGACCAGTGGGGCGTCCAACTCGGCAAGGTTCTGGCCAACAAGATCCTGCCGGAACTGCAAACCGCTAACACCCCCCTGGCACACGATTCCTCAACCAATGAACTAATCCAACGGTATAAAGCCGGGAAATGAAAAATATTCTCTTAATCGGAAATGACGGACAGGTGGGGTTTGAGTTGCAGCGGGCGCTGGGGGCGCTGGGTCAGGTTACGGCCGTCTGTTACCCGGCCATTGATTTCTCGACACCTGACTCCATTATCCGAGTCGTTCGCGAGGCGCGGCCCCATCTCATAGTCAACGCCGCCGCCTATACGGCCGTCGATAAAGCCGAAACGGAGACGGAGTTGTGCAGGACACTCAATGCCGCCGCTCCAGCGATTCTGGCGGAGGAAGCCAAGCGATTGGGCGCGGGCTTGATCCACTATTCAACTGACTTCGTTTTTGATGGCGCCAGGCAGCAGCCTTACACCGAAACTGATCAACCACATCCTCTTAACGTCTATGGGGCAACCAAGCTGGAGGGCGATCTTGCCATCCGGGACTCGGGAGTACCCCACCTCATTTTCCGGCTCGCCTGGGTTTATGGGTTGAGGGGGAAGAATTTCCTGCTAACCATGCGGCGACTGGCCAGCGAAGGGAAGTCGCTCCGAGTGGTCTCAGACCAGATTGGTTGTCCCACCTGGTGCCGGACCATTGCCGATGCCACGGCCACAGCCCTTATGAAAGTCAGGGCTGACGACGGAACCTTAGATCTGGCGCAAGTCAGCGGCCTTTATCACTGTGTCTGTGCCGGCCAAACCTCCTGGCAGGGTTTTGCCCGGGCTTTTATGCCAGCCGACATTCCCGTCATCCCCATCACGACCGCCGACTATCCCACGCCGGCAAAGCGGCCGTTCTACTCCGTATTGAACTGCGACAAGTTCGCAAAGACCTTCGGCAAGCCCCTTCCCCCTTGGGAAACAGCGCTAAGCGACTGCCTGAGTTCCGGCTAACCCCTCCCCCTGCCGGCTTGCCGCCGCGCGTCATCCCCCTGCCGGCTTGCCGCCGCGCGTCATCCCCCTGCCGGCTTGCCGCCGCGCGTCATCCCCCTGCCGGCTTGCCGGCAGGAGAACAAGATTGACCGGCTACACGCCGTATAACATCCACATCATACTCACTAAACGTCCCCACATAGAACCCGTCCTGCCACACCCGGCACCCTATTGTTTGGGCCAAACCATTTTGGAGAGCCAGGGCAATATCCTGCGGAGACCGCTCATAATTCCCCCGCAACGCTACATGAAGGTGATCCGGCATCACCGCAAGCGCCCCTATTCGGCATCCATATCGGGTGGTCACCTCGAAAGCGGCGTCACGCAGTTGCCCCAACTTCACCGGATTCGTAATCCGAAGCCGGTCTGCCACAACCAGGACAACATGCAGGTTATACCAATACCGCCCACTGCTCGATGCCGTCGGTTCTGCCAGGACATCCTTCGAACATACCACCGTAAATTGCTTCATAACCGCCTGAAAACGAGGGTCGGCAAAGCTCTCCTTACCAACCTGCTTATGGAGATATCTGGAAACAGTGGCGGATGTATTTTCGCCCAGACTGCGAAAGGACACCTTCCGGCTGAAATCCACAGGCGTGCCGACTTTGCGCATGACATGCTGCAGACGCCCCTTCACGCGCATGCAGAAAAATGTCGGGCTTATCGAAGGGGTGACACTGAAAAGGATTTGGATCTTTTCCGATGTGGCATGGGCTTCGAGGACACGAAGGCCGTCCGGTTCCCAAGCGGACGCGGTGGTGTGAACCGCGTCGTATGCAGAACCGGGGAGGGAGGTTCCCGCCGTGGGCCATCCGGTCCAATCATAGCGAAGGGAGAAGGCTGGGGAAAGGTTGTGGGTGGTATAGCGAAGTGGCGGTAGAACCCCATTCATTTTCCGCCCCGATGGGACAAGCCCATCGGGAGCTATATCCTCGCCAGCGGGCTT
>JBAXPK010000061.1:0-13214 GCA_037132275.1 bacterium | reverse complement strand
ATTGTGATTCTGAATGTCGCGGGTTCGAGTCCCGTCATTCGCCCCACTCCTTTATTTATCATCCCTAAGTTCTGCCCACGCCTTTTTTTCCAGCTCAATCATCCGCCGGGTTGGTTCATACGAGGGAAAATTCTCTATCAGTTTCAACTCCCCTACGGCTTTGTCAAATTCCCCGAATTTCGCGTACAAACCGGCTAGCGTTTCATGGTTATACGGCTCCCAATACTGCCAATTCGCATGAGCTTCCCAATAGCGGATGGCCATCGAGGGAGACTCTTCCCACAGAAAATGAGTTTTGAGGCGGCGCAATTGGCCTACATATTTATTTTGCACCAACCCCCGGTCGCACCACAGCCGCGCTTGACGCATCCGTTCATCCCGGGCCTCTCCATTGGCTTCAGCCGCCATCAGATAGGCCATTTCAGCGGAAAAAGCGCTGAAATAATAATTCCATGGATAGAGAGAATAGGCACGCTGGCACAGCCATAAAACCTCATTCACATCCGCCTGAGGTTTTCTAAACTGGGCCCGGCATGACATCTGCGCCGCAAGGGCTGCACATGACGCATGAACCATTCCCGCCACGGAGAGGGCCATCAGCACGCCCCCCATAGATGCCAGAGCCCATTGATCCACACTCATCCGATCGTAAGCCTTCATATCCACCAAAAAAGAAAGCCCCTTCCATTAGGGAGGGGCTTTCCTGAATCGCTTGCCATCATCAAATCAACCACGATCCCCAACAGGTGTCGGGGTCTTCAACTTGGGCTGCGTCGTACTGGTCGTGGTCGTCGGGATGGTGACGCCGATAATTTCAACCCCTGGGCGCGGCTTGATAATCTCATTTATCGTCTTCCCGATCCGGGCCGCCTTGGCCGCGAAGCCTTCAGCGTCATCAGCCGCTTTGTTGGCTGCTATGGGATCTGTGAGTTTCGCCGCCGCATCCGCCGCCAGTTTGGCCTTTTCAGCCACCACCTTCAGGCGCTCAACCTGCGACGCCACCTCACGCACAATCCGGGCGGCCTTAGCTGCCTCCAGAGATGCCTTTTTATACGCTTCCGCCGCCGCCTTGATCTTGGCGACGTCATGGGAAGCTTTCGCGAGGCTCAGGTCTTCTTTTGCCTTGGCTTCATTGGCCGCCTGCACATCCGCAAGTTTCTGTTCCGCCGCCAGAGTATCCTTGGCCTTCTGATAGACCGCCTCTGCGTTAGCCGCCGCCTTCGCGGCACGTTCAGCTGCCGTCGGCGCCGCATCAGCCGCCTTCCCCAACATTGGAATCATCACCATTCCCGCGACCAACAAACCCGCTATGAGCTTCTTCATAATTACTCCCTCCGTTTTGAAAAACTACCGATCTACCCACCTATAAAATAACAACGGAAATTATCCACCAAGGGCTACGCGACGTCAAGTCTTTCAACCATTACTAAGCACTCACCACGGGGAGCGGGGAACCTCGATAACATCCCCTGAGATAATCACGATATCTTTCCGTTTTCCTTGGCGAATCTCATCCATATTGACTTCTACCCGCTCGTTATTCCGGGTCAGGAACACTCTGTGCGAGTCGCCATATTCTGTCAGGCGACCAGCCTTCGATACGGCCTGTGTCAACGCCTGATCCCGTCCCAGCGGATAGGTTCCGGGCCGAATCACCTCGCCCGACACCGTATATTCCCCCTCAGGCGGAACAATGATCACCGTAACAGTCCTATATATCTGCTGTTCGATATAGGTCTTCTCAATGAAACGCTGGGCCGCACCACAGGATTTACCGGCAACCCCCATCGCGCCAATAAGGGGAAGATTAATACGTCCGTCCTCATCCACGACATGCGGACACGTAAACGGCTCGGGAGGCGCGTAGATGGTCACCTGAATACGATCGCCTTTTCGCAATACGCGTTCCCCCCGATCCAAGATCGAGTCTGGCATCTGATTAGTGGCGGCAGAGACCGATGCAAGCGCCTCGCGTCCATCCCGCTTTTCGGGTATCCCCCTCTTCGTTTCCAGAACCGGCGTAATCGTTCGTTTTAGAATCGGGCGATACGGATTCACCATGACCCCAGGCTTAGGCCCCGAAACACATCCAGCCATTAACACTCCAGCGGTCAGGCTGCCCACAATCCTAAACCATTTATTCATCCCACCACTCACGCGTTTGTCACCTGGCTCCCTTTCGGTTTATCAGCCAGCGGAGGCAAGTCTTTGTCCGACTTGTCCCGACGACGGTCTTTCGCGCTTCCATAGGCGTAATTGTAATAAGAATTGTAATAATAATAGTAATCTCGGGTTACATTTAAATTATTAATCACCACACCGATCAAGTTACCGCCGGCATTGTCCACCATGGTCTTGGCACGACCCGAAACGGCACGCGGGTAAGTCCGGTGCTGAATCACCAGCAACACGCCATCAACTTCACTGCACAAAATAGCCGCATCGCTGACACCCATGATAGGCGGCGAGTCGAAGAAAACGTAGTCGTAACGGGTTTTGACATGATCAATAATGGCCCGCAGCCGTTGCGCATTCAAGGCGCCGTGTGCGACCGACGGCAACTTTCCGCTCGGCAAAAAGTCGATGGACCCAACGACTGAAGACATGATCGCTTCATCAATACTGCATTTATCCAGCAACACATCGGCGAGCCCGACACGATTTGACACCTTGAACATCTTGTGTTGGGTGGGACGCCGCATATCCGAATCGATCACCAGCACCTTTTTTCCCACCTGCGAGCAAATATAAGCCAGATTAAAAAGGGTCAACGACTTGCCCTCTCCGGCTCCCCCGCTTGTGAGGCACAGGGTATTTCCGCCACCCAGTTTCTTGGACAATTCCAGGTTCATTTTCAATACGCGGTACGCCTCAGCATGGGGACTTTCGGTTCCCTCATCCGGCAGGGGGCGCACTTTTTGGGGAATAATGCCGATGATCGTGGACCCGATAAACTTTTCGATATCGTCGACGGTTTTAACGGATGTATCCGCATATTCGATGAAAAATACCAACCCGACGCCGCATGCCAATCCGAGCACAATACTCAGGATTACATTCAAGATCATCTTGGGACTTACTGGTTCCGTTTCATCAGGAACCTCCGCCGGGTCGACGACTTCAACAGGGGTGCGCGGCAAGTCAATGCCAATGCTCTCCTGGACCAGTTTAGTCTCCAACGTATCCCGCATTTGGCGCTGGCGTTGAACTTCGCTCTCTTGTTTTGCAAAGGGTAGATACTGTTCGCTATGGGCGTTGATATCGCTTTTTTTGGCCTCTTCAAGGTCGGTATCAGCAGCCTCAAAAGACCGCTTGGATATCTCATAACTGGTCTGGAGACCCAACACCTGCCCAGTCAGGGTATCAGCGATTTTCTTTTTCAAGTCATTGACCACGGATCCCGCACCGACCACATCCGGATGGCGGTCACCAAACATTTCCTGCTTCCGCTTGAGATTGGTCTCCGCTTCCGTCAGTTGCTGGCGCAACGTGGTCAACGTTGGATCCTGTATGACGTAAGCCGAGGAATAAAGCAGATCGGATCCACTCAGAAGCTTGATTTTTCCAAGGCGCGTTTCGTGATCCAGCATCTCTTTCCGGGCCATGATTCTGTTCAGTTCAAGGCGCTCAAGCTTGGCGTTTTCCAGACTGGCTACGGAACTCCCCGTCTGGGTGCCGGTGAACACGCTGACCTTGAGGTCTTTCCGGATCTCCTCAAGTTTCTTTTCCGCGTCTTCCACTTTCCGTTGCTGCAGTTTGTAGGCCTCCTTCAGTGCCGTCACGCCCTGCTCCGAAACCTCCCGTGCCTGTTTCATCCGACAATCCCGATATACCGAGGCAATTTCATTGGCAATGCGGGCGGCATCCCGGCGAGCCGCATCCCTCGTGCTGCGCCGCGTGCTCCTATAGATGCGGACTTCAATCAAGTTTGTATCCCTATATTGTTGAACCTTCAGGCCGTCGATCAGCATCCGATAGGTCTCGTTCAGCGATAGCGGCGCGCCGTCATCCGAATAGATCCGCCCAAAGTCTTCCTGAAGGCGGCAATTACGAATGACCGAATATAATATCGGACGGGACTGAATGACCTCAAATTCGGTGCGCAAGAAATACATGTCGTACACCGTCATCGGCTGTTGCTGCTGCGATCCCGTATAGAACGGGGTCACGCTGGAGGTGTCCGGCCTGACCTTGATGCGGGTGGAGGCCATGTAGGTCTTGGGGAGGGTCATGGTGATCACAATACCCGCCGTGACCACAAAAAGAAAAACGGCAATGACGACCTCAATACGGGATTTGATCATCCGCCAATAATCCATAATATGGGCGGTTTCTTGAGGATTTTCAGCCATCGTAGTGTCTCTCCGAAAAAATGGGTGAGGCCCACGGAGCCTCACCAGTAATGCTCATCCCTTATTCCCGTAATATCCGGAAACATCCGGCGGGGACGCAGCCGCCTTACATCTGGGCTTTCACGCCGACATCAACCATGTTTCGCACGAACGACTCTCGGACTTGTGAATCCCAGTTTTCAAAGGTGTAGCCGGCATTGAGTGACCAGGTGCGATTCAGGCGATACTCGCCACGCACACCAACCATCACCATATTGTCGTCTCCGCCGGGCAATGCAGCGCCTTCCGACTTGTAGTGCCCGCTCCCGTACTGACCATTCACACTGACCATCAGCCGCTTGCTAAGCACATCATGATCGACCCCCCCGGATACCGCCGTCATCGTCTGAATTGAGTAAGGTCGGACATAGGGCGCATACAACCCGTAACTGGCGCCCACTCGGAAGCGGGTCGCCGAGGCGGCGCGCAGTGTCAGTTCGGCGCTGCCATTGGGTGCATCAATTGAGCCAAGATTGGAATCATTATATTCCCCATGCTGATACCCGGCATTGATTTTGCCGATAAAATCAGGATTAAAGATTTTTTCCACGCCGACTCCACAGGACAGCACCGAGGAGCCACGATCGCGGTCGGCGGCCTTGTTCTCGAACTTGGACGCGCCAACGAGACCCATGACGTTCACACCGGCTCCCGTCTTGAATTTCAGATCAGCCTGCCCGTCGAGGATATCCTCGTCTTCATTATCAGCCACCACCGAATCCGTATAACGCTTGAGCGTGTAAGCCGCCTTGACGCCGGTTTCCAATTTCTCGCTTATATCATAGTCAAGACCGGCATGCGCATCATTCCAGATATGATTATTGCTGTAACGCACATTGGCACCTCCATTACTGATTTCAGGGTCGTCATTGTAGGTGATCGCATCCCCCATGTTGAATCGGGTACGCCCATTGAGTTGATGCGACAATTCCGCCGCGGCGGTACCGAAAAGTTCGGTATCATTCTGGCCATTACCGGTCGAGGCGTCACGGGGATTGCTGTGCCACTTCACCATGGGCATCACCGCCACGTCCAGCAACGTGCGCTCCCCATCACGAAACCGATAATCAACGCGTGGTTCGAGGGAGATATCCAGATTGTTTTCCTTGTTATTTTTCACGCCATCCCGGTTGTCCGAGAACTCTCCGCCAAGCCGAGCCGAGAAGAGCCATGGCCCATCCGTCGGCGCCCCCAAGTCCTGTTCCTGAGCTGCCACCTTAATGACAGTCATAACTGAAACCCCAATAACGGTAATTGTCATTTTTGTCCACGACTTCATATCTTCATCCTCCATACTCTATGGTGAAAGGCGAGTTTTACCCATCTCTTGGAGTTAGTGTTGCCGAGAGATGCCTGCCAAGTCAAACCAAAACAACAATCCCATAACGTTTTTCTTTTCGCGTTCCGGACTTTCTTTTACAAAAAGTACCGCTACACTGCACCCCATTCTGTTATCGCAATTCTCAATTACATAGCAATTCTCAGTTATGGCAGAATCAGGTTAAATGGCTGATAATATCATATGGCGGATATTCGACTGGAATCCGGTAACGATCAAGCGGTGGAGGCGGTTTCGCCAGTTACACCGGGCTTGGTGGTCGTTGTGGATTCTTCTGGCCCTCTACGCCATCAGCCTGGTCGCTGAAATGATCTGCAATAACACCCCGCTACTGGTGCGATTCAACGGTCATAACTATGTCCCCATTGTCCGCTTCCATCCAGAGGATGTTTTTTTGAAAAACGGGAGACAGACCCGCCCAGACTATAAGCAAATCAGTCTTAATCCCGCATTCACCAACAATCCCCGCAATTTCATGATCTTCCCGCCCGTTCCCTATGGCCCCTTTGAAAACATTGATCCCGCATCCCTCACCCTTTCCGCCGCAGTCACCCTGAAATTTCAACCGGAGCCCCGCGTGGCCTCGGTTACGATGTCACCCCATCTGGTGATCTCCCAATCGGCAGGAACAGGTTTTTTCTTCGATGCCCCGCCGGAATTGTTGCTCGGCCAGTCGTTCACCAACTACTGGCCTATCCCCGCAGTCATCGGGACCGCCATTCTCGCCCGCTTCCGGAATGAAGCCTCACCAGCACTTCTGACCACCGTCTCGTCCTGCCGACATCCGCGCCATGAGGCCGAATTATCTCTTCCCGAGTTCATGCCAAGGGCTACCGCTCCCACGACGGTCAGAGTGACCCTCCGCGAAAAAGTTGACCACTCCACGCTGACACGCGGGGACGTGAAACTTGATAATCGGCTGAACGTGGTGTCTTCCACTTTTGCCCCTTGGTTCACCCTATCGCCCGAAGCCCGCTCCAATCTCACCACCTTCGCCGCTCAAAGCCTCATCAGCATGGGGGAAGACCGGATTATCGAGCTTGGCGGTAATCCCTATATCGTCAGCGCCTCCAAGACCGAGGTACGCTGGCCCTATCCCCCTGTACGCGGTCATTGGTTGGGGATAGACAGTTCCGGGCGCGATGTGTTGGCCCGTATTCTCTACGGACTCCGGACATCCCTGACATTCGGCTTTCTCCTGGTGATCCTGGCGATGGTGCTCGGCGCCACTCTGGGTGCCATTCAGGGCTATTTTGGCGGGAAAGCCGATATTATTGGTCAGCGATTCACCGAAATGTGGAGCGCGCTGCCATTCCTCTATGTGATGATTCTGCTAGGAGCGGTTTACGGTCGCGGGTTCATTCTGTTGCTGGTCTGCTATGCCATCTTTAACTGGATCGGCATCTCTTACTATATCAGGGCGGAGTTCCTACGCCTGCGCCACCTCCCGTTTGTCGAGGCCGCCCGATCCCTGGGACTCCCACACCACACCATCATATTCCGCCACATCCTACCCAATGCCATGGTCCCCCTGATCACTTTTTTCCCGTTCAACCTGGTCGGGGCCATCGGCGCCCTGGCGGCGCTGGATTATCTTGGATTCGGCCTTCCCCCGCCTACCCCCAGTTGGGGAGAACTGCTCCAGCAGGCCCAGCAATTCCGGTGGGCCTGGTGGTTGATCCTCTACCCTGCCCTTTCCTTGTTTATTGTCATGTTGCTGGGCGTGTTTATCGGGGAGGGCATTCGGAATGCCTACGATCCCAGACCTAAAACCCGATTTGAATAATGAGTGCATTACTGGATATTCGCAATCTGAGCGTGGCATTCGATACCGATGATGGCCTCCTCACGGCGGCTGAAAATGTGTCGTTTTCCATCAATCCAGGAGAAGTGGTCGGACTAGTCGGCGAATCCGGCTGCGGAAAGTCGGTCACCGCCCTGAGCCTGCTCCGCCTGATTCCCATGCCGCCGGGGAAAATCCTTTCCGGGGAAGTGCTGTTTGACAACCGTGATCTATTGCGCCTGCCAGCGTCTGAATTGCGCACCATCCGGGGCCGCCGGATCAGCGTGATTTTTCAGGAACCCATGTCAGCCCTTTCCCCGCTGCACCGAATCGGTGCCCAGTTGGTCGAGACGCTTCAACTTCATCTGGACATCGATCACCAGGCCGCGTGGAACAACGCTTTGGATTGGCTGAAGAAAGTCGGCATTCCCGATCCCAAGGAAAGAATGCGGGACTATCCTTACCAGCTTTCCGGCGGGATGCTCCAGCGCGTTATGATCGCCATGGCGCTAATGCTGGAGCCGGCGCTAATCATTGCCGACGAACCCACAACCGCACTGGATGTCACCATACAGGCCCAAGTTCTGGAACTTCTCAGGGGGATGAAAACGCGCGAGTCCTCATTGCTGTTGATTACCCATGACCTGGGCGTGGTATGGGAGATGTGCGATCGCGTAATGGTTATGTACGCCGCCAAGATTGTCGAGGAAGGCTCACGCGACGAACTCTTCAATCATCCCGCTCATCCCTACACTCAGGCCCTGCTGGACTCCGTGATCAGTCTGACCAGTCGTACAAAACGCTTGTCCTCCATCGACGGGCAGGTGCCGTCTCCACTAGCCTATCCGGCGGAATGCCGATTCGCGGCCCGCTGCAAATATGCATTTGATCGGTGCCGCCGGGAACTTCCCCCGCTCTACGACATCGCCCCCGGACGCCGCTGTGCCTGCTTCCTTTCCGAAATCTCAAATCAAACATGACACCCCTTCTACAAATCCACAATCTCAAGACATGGTTTCCCATCAAACGGGGCGTCTTTTCCCGCACCATCGGTCATGTCCATGCGGTGGACGGGGTCTCTCTTGAAATTGCAAGGGGCGAGACCGTTGGCCTGGTCGGCGAGTCAGGTTGCGGCAAAACAACACTCGGCAGAACCGTTATGGGGATGGAGCCCAAGAAAGCCGGGGAGATTTTTCTGGAGGGCACACCGCTCTGGCCGGCCCGCCATAAGGACACTCTACCCCTACGCCGCCGGGTGCAGATGATTTTTCAGGATCCCTACTCTTCCTTGAATCCACGCATGACCATCCAGGAGATTGTAACCGAGGGTCTCCTCCAGCAGAAACTGATCCATCCGCAGGCCCGTGCAGAAACCGCCAAAAGCCTGCTCCACGAAGTCGGAATGGAACCCAGCATCCTGCACCGTTACCCGCATGAGTTTTCCGGTGGACAGAGGCAGCGCATCAGCATCGCCCGCGCCATCTCGGTGCGACCGGAACTGGTAATTTGCGACGAAGCCGTCAGTGCGCTGGATGTCTCCGTCCGCGCCCAGGTGCTTAACCTGCTGATTGATCTACGTGCCTCGCACAATCTGGCCTACCTGTTTATTTCCCACGATCTCGGCGTGATCCGGCACATTGCCAACCGGGTCGTCGTGATGTACCTGGGGGTTGTGGCCGAAACCGGGCCGGCCTCCGAGGTTCTTGATAGGCCGGCGCATCCCTACTCCCGTGCCTTGATCTCCGCCATACCGGTTCCCTTTGGCGAGATGCGGCAACGCATTATACTCCACGGCGACGTTCCCTCCTCCGCCAATCCGCCCTCTGGCTGCCGGTTTCACACCCGCTGCCCCTACGCTATCGCTGCCTGCGCGGAGCAGATCCCACCGCTTGAACCCATCGCCCCCGGCTCCCCACGCCTGGTCGCCTGCATTCGCAAGCACGAACTCCGGTCATTGCCTTCAATACTTGCCTGAATTGTATTGTTGGGCGCTCACTCTTCTTCCTCTGCGTCAATTCGTTCTATTGACGCTTTTACATACGGATATGGAGTGGAGTTGCCCCGACAGACCTCGATAATTCGTCCCTTGATATGGCACTTGATATTTGTTCGCCCTTTGATCGCGTTGATGTCTTCTTTTGAGTACTTCCATTTGATCAAATGATACTTAGTCGTATTGTCCACTACGACCTGTGCATCATGAAAAAGCAGGAACTCCCCGTAGCACACTTTTAATTTAAGAGATAGATCCAGTGTTCGGCCAACGATATTCGTCTCCGCAACTCCCGAAACAAGATCCTGGTACAAGGGCACCAACTCCTTGTTCAGGAGGGCCGTCGCAGATGGCGACGTCTCGTTTGTCTTCCCGAAGGAGGCCAGCGCGACATTTAGGAATGCCATTGTTACAAGTAATGCTTTTTTGATCATTTCCATTTTCATTTAATGCGAACGTTGAGACTGTCGAAATGGCCTACGGCGCAAATCAGCGGCGGCGAAGCCGTAAGCTGGATTTGCTTGCTGGTGGGTTATCTGTATCGATCACTTTCAGGCCACAATGGTTTGCCATAGGAAGGAAATCCCTATCATTGTGCAGAAGGGGTATGTCGTGCTCAATAGCCACGGCAGCGATCATGCAATCAACGGCGTTTCTTATGGTGACTCCTTTTTTGCGGAGTGACCGGTACATTTCCGCCGACTTCCTGAATGTTTTCTGCGACATCGGCAAATAGAGGAAGGCGTCGAACCGGGTCGAAACAGCATCGTAATCCTTATCCTCCCGGACACCTTGAAGCACTTCAGTCAGGATTACGCCACAGATGCAGATATCCTCGTCCGCGCCAATCAAACTCTCAAGATGCTGCACTTGAGGCGTATCATGTCCCTTGAAGAAATCAATCCAGACTGTTGTATCAACAAGGGTCATCAGGTGCCTCGTCCAGCCCGCCACGAGGGCAGGTCACCATCCCAGGAAACAGCTCCCTTCAAGTCCAACACCTTTTTCTGTCGGCCATGCCGCAGCAATTCCCGCAAGGCGTAATCAATTACGGACCGTTGAGTGGGAATCCCAGTTAACTTCTGGCACTTCTGGACAAGAGTCTCATCCAGCACTATGTTAGTTCTTGTCATATATATCGACTCCTTTATACACATAATAAGCCACCGCGATGTGTATGACAAAGGATTTCTTCATTGCCAACGGCCTACTCTCGGGCGGCGACAGCCGTACCGAGGAGCGGGTGGTTCTGCAATTTTATGATGCCCATTTCAGTGCAAGTTTCTTACCTGAATGGGTGCATTCGCGCAGATATAGGTTGATCAGGTTCTGGTACGGCACCCCTGTTTCTTTTGCCAAGGCTTTGAAATAAGCGATGACATCGGTTCCCAGGCGCATCGTGACCTGTTTCCGAAAATACTTGGCGTAAGGATTGCGAACTGCATCCGAAAAATCATATTCCTTTTTCATACTCTCTCCCATATTGCTTGCGTTCATTCCGGGTCGCTTTGCGAGCCGAAATAATCCTAATCACCCGATCGCCCTGCCGATACACATGACACACGACCAAAATGCGGAGCGTTGAACTGAATCCAAGAATAATGAAGCGGTCTTCTTCATCCGAATGTTCAGGATCATGCTTCAGTCGGGCATTTTCATCGGCAAACACCGATGATGCCTCTTCAAATGAGACATGGTGCTTCCGCACATTGGCTTTTGCTTTATCCTCATCCCAAGTGAATTTCATTTCATCCATATTGATATCGTATTGCTAATGGCATTATGATTCAAGTAATTATCTTTTCTGCAGAACGATGAGGCTGCGGGTTCGGCACGTTAGCGACGATACCCACCAGTTCTTGGTTCGGACTTCTGATTCAACGCCGGTTTCCCGTCCATATAGATCGTCGCAGATTTCCCCGCGGAAGAGGCAATGTTATTGAAACGCGCATGCGTGAGCTGGTGACAGGCGATAGCAGGGCGATTGTCAGGCGCCGCCGTCCCCAACACGCTGTTGGTGATTGCGAGCCCCTCGATGTGCTCCGCATAGATTCCGTGGCAGGGAACCGTTGTTTTGAACCGTTCATATTCGGGCCACCATCCCGCCAGGCGATCCGGGGTAAGATCGGGGAGCTTTTCCAGGTTGGGTGCGGAAGTCCAGCCGCCACCGGTCTGCAAGTGGATGTTATCCAGAACGATGTCCTGAACCGGATGATCCGGATGGCCTACAAAGACCAGTGCCGAGTCCTTCCCGCACATTCCGGAGTCTGCCGCGATGTTGCTGAATACCAGGCGGCGCATAGATCCCACGGGTGCGAGCTGCTCAGGGGCATCGACACAGGCGCGTTGTCGGCACAGGGTCAGGAACACTGGCCGCGGGACATTCGTCATGACCAGATTGCTGAATATCATGTTGCGCATGGCCGCACCCTCGCACATCTGGATCTTGAGCCCGGAATCATCGATATCTCTAAAACTACAATTGGTAACCGCCACATTCTCGAAATCCCCGCGAGAAAGCAGGCCAATGCGAATGCCCGCCCACTTGCTGGTGAAAGCGCAATTGCTGATGGTGACGTCTCTACATGGCGCATCAGGTCTTGATGTCTGCAGGCAGATGGAATCGTCGCTTGTGTCAAACGAGCAATTGCTGACCCGTACGTCCCGGCAACCGTCGAAGTCCAGTCCATCGCCATTCGAATTAACGCGGCTACGGATGGTGACCCCGTCAACAGCTATATCTGAGCAATACAGCCACGCCGACGTCCAGCTTGCCGGGTTCTGCAGCGTAATGTCACGCATCCGGATACGTTTACACCCAAGCAGCCGCATCAACATCGGGCGATGTTTCTGCGGATCGTCGGGATTGGGAAAGACGTTCTGGTGGCCCTGTCCGTCGATGACGCCGTTGCCTTCTATCGCAATGCCAGTTGCGTTCCTGGCAAAAAGGAGGCATCGATCCATGTGGGGCTCGTTCTTATACATGTTCTTGTGCGTATCGTTCGCGTAGTCGTCAATTCTGCCGCTGCCCAGAAGCGTTGCACCGCCTGCAACATGCAGGGTCACGTTGTCCTTCAGGTGGAGGGTGCCCGTGAGGTAGGTTCCTGCCTGAATCAAGACACCGGAGTGTCTGTCCCGGCTGCACGTGTCGATAGCGTCCTGAATTGCCGGCGTGTTGATGGTGGTGCCATCTGGGACTGCGCCGAACTGTCTAATATCAAGCATGTTGTCGTCCTCAAATCTTCTACGAGCCGAACGACGCTCTTGACCCGGTGGCGAGCGTGCGAGCCGTCGCGGTCCAAGAGCGTGGTTCGGGGCTTATGCGACCGCTTCTTTGAGCTTGTCTGCGAGCCACAGTTTAATCACGGATTGTCGGGTCACACCCAGTCGATGTGCCTCACGATCCAAGGAGTGAATCATCCAGACGGGAAAATCCACATTAACCCGCTTTTGTTGGCAGTCTGGCCTTTTGGCCTTTGAAAGGTCCAGATAACGGGTGATGTCCTCACCTTTTCCAAATTGCTCATCAAATGTTTTAGCTTTCATAAATTTCAATCTCCTCCTTGCGCGAGCGTCGCACAGAGATGATTCTAAGGGACTTTCACCCTGTAAGTCGTGCGCCATGCCGGGCGCACACGTTCAGTGCTGAGGATCGGCGAGCTTGCGAGCCGTATCCTCCAGCACTTGGTTCGAAATCTCTGTCTTGTT
>JBAXPK010000060.1:0-13350 GCA_037132275.1 bacterium | reverse complement strand
ATTCAGCTGGGATGATCACCAATGTCAGCCGGGAAGATGGCGGGTGGACGGCCTATACGTATGATTCGTTGGATCGGCTTCTTTCCGAGCAGCAATATGCCAGCACCGGACTGACCTACTCTGCGTTGTGGAATTATGACTTGGCAGGGAACCGGACGCTGGCCGTCACGAACGGCGTAACAAATCTCTACAGTTATGCGGCAGGAAACATCCTGACGAACTTCGGCACGGGCACGCTGGTGCAGTCCGATCTGGCAGGAAACATTACAAACCTGCAATACAGCGCCAACAAGAAATTGAGCCTTTACTGGAATGGGCGTTATGAACTGGTCGAGGTTCGAAGTAACGGCGTGACCGTTGAAAAATATGACTATGACGCATTAGGCAGGCGTGCCCGGATCATTGCCGGTACGGTGACGAACACGTTTGTGTATTCCGGCCCGCACATCGTCGCCGAGTGGAGCAACAATGTTCTGGCCCGGTCTTACGCGTATGGCCCGGCGGTCGATGATGTCCTGTCGATGACCACATACGGCGCGGCGACGAACACCTATTTTTACTTAAAGGACGCGATAGGCAGTGTCCATGCGCTAGTCAACACCAACGGCGTGGTTGTCGAGCAATACCGCTACACCGCTTGGGGCGAGGTGACAGTGCTGAGCAGTAACAGAACCGTGCTGGCGGCGTCGGCCTATGGGAATAGGTTTACCTTCCAGGGGCGAGAGGTGTCATTTTCGACAGGGCTGTTATTTTTCCGCAGTCGATATTATTCGGCTTCGCTCGGCAGATGGTTGAGCAAGGATCGGATGGGGATAAGCGGCGGTGCTGATCTCTACGTTGCATTTAACAATGCCCCGACTATTTTCTCGGATGCATATGGGAACTGCCCAGACATGGAGCTTCCAGACGGATGGCCGCCAAAGAATCTCATGTACGAAGATCCGCTCAAAGCGCGCATAAGAGACATGATGCGAGATTTCAAAAACATGGATTGGTCATTAATGGTGCCCGTCGCGGGCGAGATGAGATTGGTAGAACAGTATGGATTGAAGGCCGTCAGAGATGGGGTTTACCCTGTTATGAAAAGAGGGTTCCCCAATGCTGTGGATTGGGTTTCTTTAAAGGCTGGTGACATTTGGAAATACGGCACGACAAAGAATCCATTGACGCGATACACCCAGAAGTTTTTGCATGAAACTGCACTTCGGTATGAAAAATTATCTTCGGGTTCTTTGGGTGAGGCATTGTCGGCGGAGAAAGCGAAAATTGTTGAATACTTAACTGATCGCGGCGTTTTGCCGCCTGGGAATAAAATACTGAAATAGGTGTAAATATGTTTCTGCGAATAACAGGCGATACGGATATTCAATCAGGTGTGGGATCAATAATAGATGATTCTTCTGGCCCTACAGAGGATTATTTTTCGCCACTGGATTACGGGACGGGTGCGCCTGACATTGCCGTCATTCTCATGTGTCAAGACTCAGGCTTGAACCTCAAACGACGGGTACGGCTATCCAAAAAAGACAAGACCCTGTATCTTGATGTAATGCTTGATCTTCAGACGATGAAGTCCGTACAGCCAGAAGCAAGAAGGCAGTTCGTCTTCAAGAAGATTCACGACGATGTTACAGAGGTTATTGCTCGATATGGTCTGCCCAACTTTGACAGTGGGCGGTTCCTGAAAGACTTGAAATCATGGCTCGATTCAAGATTGAATGGCGTGGGAAAATAGGGCAGGTTCCCCCGCTCCCCCTCCCTATAGTATGTTGACGGCATGAATAGGCGGATACGAAAGTTCATCCTTGGCGGTGTGATGGCGGCACTAGCCTCCGTCTGCCACGGTTCATCGCCCATCAACCCCTATCCCTTCCACGCGCTTACAACTGATCCCATCAACACTATCAACGGGAACATTGCTTTGGACAAAACCGATCTGGCGGTGGCGTGCCCGACTTTCGACCTGATGTTCGCCCGTGCCTACAACAACGAGGCCACGGCGTCAATTACACCAATCCGGGAAACTTCGTGACGCAGGTGACCTATGCCCGGGGCGACATGAACCTCGTCCATGAGGCGGCAAATTCCCCAGAAAAATCGATAGTCCAGTCCAACGGTTGGACTGGACTTCACCCAAAGATGGGGATTTGTTTACCGGTATTCTTCCGGCGCTTTCGATAGTGGCGGAGCATCTGGATAAACCTGATTGTATCTTTAACAGGATGGATCTTGCTTCGTTCGGTTCCATAGATCGTGGCGATGGGAACGCTGCCTATCCTGACCCCCTTGTGGCTCAAATCCATTAGGATTTCAGACTCTGCGGCAAACCGCTTGGATGCAGCCGAAGTTTCAGGAACCACGGCCAATTCATAGAGCCGATAACCACATTGGGTATCAGGCACCCATTGTCCCAGCTCACGACTCAGGAGCCAGCTCATAAACTGATTTGTCAGCCGCCGCACCCAGGGCATGGTTCGGGTGTCGGCCATGCGGGTTCCAACCAAAACGGGAGTTTTGGTGTCGGCATAGGCATGGACAAATAGGGGAAGATCAGCGGGGGAATGCTGGCCGTCACCATCCATCGTTATCACCAAATCAAAACCGCGTTCCCGGGCAGCGCGGAATCCGGTATCGAGGGCGGCCCCCTTCCCGCGGTTGACAACATGCCTCACCACAACCGCCCCGGCACGCTCAGCCTGAATCGCCGTCTCATCAGGGGATCCGTCATCCACCACGATCACGTCGGGCATGAAACCCCGGACGGCCTCCACCACCGCGCCGATCCGTCCACCCTCCCGATAGGCCGGGATAATCACACACCCTTTTGGCTCCTTCATCATCCTGCCATCCATACCCTCTAACCCTCTTTATTTCCGGCCGAACCATAATTCAATCCGCCCCACACCGGTTGGAACATAAACCACTGGTGCGGATAGGCGCCAATCGCATTCTCCAAGGCCCCGCTGATTTGTGCCTGAATATCATCCAGTGACATCCCTTCGGTCGGGACAATCGGCGGATACATTTTCATTAGAAAAGTATTATCCTCGTTCCGCAGGACAAACCCCGGCATCACCACGGCCCCGGTCTTCTCAGCCAGCCATGCCGCCCCTCGGGGAAGGCATGCCGGAGCGCCACAGAAGATCGTTGACCCGTGGTGGTCAGAGTAATCACGGTCAGCCAGCAGGGCAATAAATTCCTTCCGCCTCAGCGCGCCAATCAGGCGTTTTACGGAAGATCCCAGCGGAATCACCACCATCCCCCGTTTTCGGCGATGTTTCTGAAAGAAATCATTTAACTTGGCGGAGGGCTGCTTCAGCGCGACCACATTGAACGGGTAACCCATTCCCGCCATTACCGCGCCCCCAATCTCCCAGTTACCCAGATGGGCTGTCACGGCAATGACGCCCCTTCCCATCTGCCATGCCTGCTCAATGTATTCCGGATGTTCAAGGGTCACGAGGCGCCGTATATCCGCCTCGCTAAGCCGTTGGAACCGGAAGAAATCCACCAGGTATTTGCCAAAGAACTGGAAGGTCGTTCGCGCCGTCAGGCGGAGTTCCCGTGTCGTGGGATGACGCCCCTGATAAGCCATGACCTGGCGCAAATTAGCCATGACCGCCTCACGGGCTCGCCGGTCAAAAAAGAAGTAGCAATCGGAAATCCTCAGGCTTAGCCAATAGGCAAAGTGCCTGGGAATCGTCCGGCTTACAAAGCCCGCAACCCAATAAGCGCAATACTCAACCACAGCGCCCTCCGCCTTTCGCATGAAATTGTCGTTCCGCCATATAAGAGGAACGAACCATGGGGCCAGACGCCACATTACGGAAGCCCATCGTCTCACCGCGCCGCGCGTACTCATCAAACTGCCCGGGCGTCACAAACCGTTCCACCGGTGCGTGGGCCCCGGATGGCGCCAGATACTGGCCGATCGTCAGCAGTTCCACACCCACCCGCCTCAAGTCGGTCATCGCCTCCACCACTTCTTCATCCGTCTCGCCTAACCCGACCATGAGGCCGGACTTGGCGAGCGTCTTCGGGCCACCCCTCTGTGCCGCACGGGCCAGCACCGCCAGCGAGCGGTCATAATGGGCCGCCGGGCGAATGGTCTTTTGCAAACGCCTCACCGTCTCCAGATTATGATTGAAGACGTCAGGGACAGCATCAAGAACCGTATCAATATCGCCTTCAACACCCTTGAAATCAGGCGTCAACACTTCCACGGTCACATGGGCCATGGCAGCGCGAAGGGCCCGGATGGTGGCGGCAAAATGACCGGCCCCGCCATCGGGAAGATCGTCACGTGTCACGCTGGTAACAACCACATGACGAAGGTTGAGCCCGACCACCGCCTCGGCCAGGCGCCGCGGTTCGTCAGCATCCACCGCCGCAGGAATTCCGGACTGGACAGCGCAGAAACGGCAATCACGGGTACAGGTGTCTCCCAGGATCATAAAGGTTGCCACTCCCCGGCTGAAGCATTCAGGCTGGTTGGGGCATTGAGCCCCCTGGCAAACCGTATGAAGATTATTCGACTTCACTAGTTGATTCACGGCATCCTGCGAGCTGCGGCCGGAATACCGGATCCTGATCCACGGCGGCAGCCGTGGCCCTTTCCTTGTTTTCTCTTCCACCGTCATTTGCTGGGTTCACTTCTCCGATAACACGACGCTCTCAAACACTTGAAACGTGGCGCCTTTTCGCCAGGCATCGGACGGCAGCCCGGCCTTCTGACTGAGCGACGACAAGGTTTCTTCCACCGTCCACCCCTGCTCGGTTGCCACTTCGGGTAGATACACCGCCCGATACCGGCCTTTCTCAAGGATGATCCCCTGCTGGCCAATCTTGAAATCGGCAATGGAGGGAATGTCACGGATCGGGCTCAATACTGAAACATCCACCTCAATACGAGGCAATTCCCCGGGTTGAACGGGACTGAACCGTGGATCCCGCAGGGCCGCATTGACAGCATTGTTGTGGATCGATAGATATAGGGCCTCCACCGGTGCCAACGACCCGATACATCCCCTGAGTTCCCCCTTTATTTTGAGGGTAACAAACGTAGCCATACTGGTTTTCATCAGCGGCGTGATGACGTACGGGCTGAAGTCAAACTCCCCGTGTCGACCCTTGACGCACCATTTCAGGGTGTCGTTCGCTATGGCAAATAACGTCGTCTTTTCCGCCTCTGACAATCCCGGCGTCCAACTCCCACTACGATATTCTTTCACGGCATGGTCCTCCTTTACCCCGGCATGCTTAGAATGACATCCGGTCACGGCCAGCATAAAAGGCTGAACAAATAAACTGGATGAACCGAACCATTTTCATTCCACCACCGTTTTATCTATTTGAGACTGACCCTGAAAAGAATATACTCATTCCGCGACTTACTAAAGGATGAACAACACTATGAATAAACAGGCGCTTATTGGTTTTCTGGCCTTGGTCACCTTTCTGAGCGGGGGCTTTCACATCTCTGCCGCCCCTGAACCTCTCGTTACCAAGCAGGCTGTCGGAGGCAAGCTGGATCTCTCGACAGCCAAGGAAGCCGAAGCGGCCATCAACCGGGGCTTGGACTGGTTGGCTGCCCAGCAGAAAGCAGACGGCTCATGGTCTGAAGCGAGTTTCCCCGCACTGACCGCCCTGCCCCTCTGGGCGTTCAGCCTGAGCCACCACCCCAAAAAGGCCGAGGTCACCGCCAAAGCCGCCAAATTTATTATGGGATGTGTACAGCCTGATGGCGGTATCTACAAGAAGATCCCCGGCAAAGGCGGGGGACTCAGCAATTACAACACCGCCCTTTGTATGATTGCGCTGCACTCACTCAACGATCCGGCCTATACGCCGGTGGTGCTCAAAGCCCGTAAATTCGTCGCCGCTGGGCAGCATTTCGGCAGTGATGTCTATGAGGGCGGCATGGGATACGACCGTGAAACCGGGCGTGACTACACGGACTTGAGTGATTCCGTTATCGGCTTTGAATCCATGCGCCTCACCCAGAGTGTTGAAGATCTTCGCGATAAATCCGAAACTCATGTGGATTTGGATTGGGAAGCCGCCCGACGTTATCTGGAACGGGTCCAGAACAAAACTTCCGCCGGCCCGGAAAATGCCGGGGGATTCGCTTACCGTCCTGACGAGAGCAAATCCGGCTCCACCACCAATAAGGAAGGCGTCATTGTGTTTCGGTCTTATGGCAGCATGACCTACGCCGGTTTGCTGAGTTTGATCTATGCCGATGTGAACAAGAATGACCCGCGTGTCCAGTCCGCTTTTGACTGGGCCGCCAAACACTGGACGCTGAACGAAAACCCGGGCATGGGCGACCAGGGGCTCTATTACTTCTACGGGGTTCTCAGCAAAGCCCTGGCCGCCTATGGCCGCGACTCGATTCCCGCCCAGGACAAAAGCCAGATATTCTGGCGCGCCGCGCTGACAGAAAAACTTATAGGACTACAAAAGGTGGATTCCAAAACCGGTTTCGGTTACTGGGTTAACTCCAATAACCGTTTCTGGGAAGCCAACGATGTGCTCGTCACCGCCTACACCCTGCTGGCACTCGAAGTGGCCATGGGAAAATAATGGAGTCAGAATTCAGGATGCTGAATTCCGAACTCAGGCAGCCCCATATTCCGGATTCTGAATTCTGGCTTCTGAATTCACTTCTTCAGCCCCTCGTTCATGCTCCCCGTCCGGTAACCCTGAAGATCAGCGGTCACATAAAGAAAACCGGCGTCTTTGGCGGTTTTGATGACCGTGGCCCGCACGGCGTGATCGCAAAGGCGTGACAACTCATCGGGATTAACCTCAATGCGGGCAATCTCGCCATGGTGGCGGACACGCAGTTGCCGGAAGCCCATTTTCCACAGGACTCCCTCGACCTGGTCAATCGCCTTTAACTTCTCTTCCGTAATCGCCGTTCCATACGGCACGCGTGAGGCCAGACAGGCCAGCGAAGGTTTGTCAGCCGTCGGGAGACCCATCTGGCGGGACAAAGCCCTGACTTCCGCCTTGGTCAATTCCGCCTCCAGCAGGGGACTTCTCACATGGCCTTCCGCCATCGCACGACGCCCGGGTCGTATATCCCCAAGATCATCCATGGTTGTCCCGTCGACAATTACCCCGAGGCCCTCGCGCTCGGCCACAGCACGGACATAATGAACCAGTTCTTTCTTGCAGTAGTAGCATCGGTCGGGAGGGTTGGCGGAAAAACAGGGGTCATCAAGTTCGTGGGTGGAGATTTCGATCTGCCGAATCCCTAAATGACGCGCCAGTTCGGCGGCTTCCTTTTGTTCCCACTCGGGATAGGTCGAAGACAAGGCGGTTACCGCCACAGCGCGATTGCCGAGCATCTGGACCGCCACCGCCGCAAGAAAAGTACTGTCCACCCCGCCGGAAAAGGCCACGGCCACGCCACCGGTTTCACGCAATGAATTTTGTAACTTGATCAGTTTATCCTGCATAATTACCTCAAATAAAAGGTTACCGCCGGCGACCCGGCGTTCGACGCCGCCACCCTCCACTCACACCAGGCCGTCCCCGATACCGAATTACTCATGGGGGTTGCCGTAACGGCCCAACCTTGTTTACCCGCCTCGTCCAAAATCACCTGCCGCTCGGATCCCGACATATATTGAGACAGGATGGTCTCGCTTTCGAGCACCGCCGACAGGCGGAGTCGCGAAAAGGCCTCGGCTCTCAAAGTCTGCAGGTGAACATTCACCACGACGCCGACAATCACGCCCAGAATGGCCAACGCCACAAGGGACTCAATGAGGGTAAAGCCTGAGTGTTTCACAGACTTCACAACTGCGCACTACTGATGTCCGCCGCCTCGCCCGTGCCGCCCTCTTCACCATCGGCGCCATAGGAAAGTATTTCGTAGGGCTCCCCTTTCCGACCCGGAACCAGATAAACATAGGGGTTTCCCCAGGGATCCTTCGGCAAGTTCCGGCTTTCAAGATAGCCCTCAGCCGGATAATCCTTGGGTAAAGGCGGGATGGACGGTTCCACACAAAGGGCCTCAAGCCCCTGCGACGTCGTGGGGAACTGGGCATGCGCCGCCTTATACATCTGCAAAGCCGTCTGAAACGTCTTGACCTGCGAGCGGGCCGCCTCAAGTTTTGCCTTGCGCAAATAGCCAGCCACCGACAACCCGACGACCCCCGACAAAATACCGATGATCGTCATGGCGATCAAGATCTCAATCAATGTAAACCCGCTCTTCGTATTCATTCTTCCTCCCGGTCGCCGCCCAGTTTTCCACCGCAGAACTTCTCATAGAGGGCGTTCAACTTCGCGACATAATACGGCACATTTTCATCCCGCTCAACGGGATTCCACTCGGCTACAAGCCGGGCGGCCGCAAATACCTGTACACTCTTTTTTGTCCCCGTCACATAATAGGACACTTGGTCGCCGGCCCGGTAGTCACGCCCTGACTTCAGCGCCAGCTCATACGAGGCATTCCGCCCACGCCCTTTTTCCCCAATCTTCGCGGCGTAGGTAGCGGGCGCATCCTGCAAGGTTTCCGTTTTGGCCAGCATCGCAATCGGCCACCGGCGCCCCGTCATTGCCTCCTCATACTGCGCTTTGAGCGCGGGCAGTTCCGTATCCTTCCCCTCCAATTGGAGGCGAATCAGATCACGCAGGAATTTGCGCTGGAACGGCTCCAGGCCGCGCGACTTAAGCGCCGCGCCCTTGATAATGATTTCACCCTCCGCCGTCAGCAGGGCATAGTTCTTCATCTTGTAACTGAACATCGCCACATACTCGCCATCAAATTCAATGTCGATCCCCTCGGGAAGCGACTCCGCGAACCGTCGCCGGAAGGCCTTCAAGCTGGCGGCATTTTCCGCTTCGGGCGGAACAAAATAAACCCCATCGGTATCAATCTCAACCGGTTTAGATCCATTTTTTTCAAGCCAGGCGATCATGTGCCTCAACACGTCGCGACCTTCCGCCGCCACCCGTTCGGCGGCATCGAAATCGCTGAACCGAACCTGCTCAAACCCGAGATACCCGTAAAACGAGTTAATCAGCACCTTGAAGGTGGATTGTAACGCCCCAAAATGCTGCCGTTCGCCCTCTGACGTCGCCGCCTTCTCATGCTGCCTGGCTTCCAACCGGAACCGGCGCAACTGCTCCAACAACCGATGGAACACCCCCAGACTATCCGTTTTGGGCCCGATTTTCCGGGTTAGCATCAGCGACGGGTAGAGTGAACGGACATCGCAATGGTGTACATTCCGGATCACGCCCTCCATGAACATATCCGTATAGCCGCCGGCAAACGGACGCCCCCGCTCCGGCATAGGAATCGAGCGATTTTGCCGCAGATAGTCCCGTAGGATCAGGGCCTCGATTTTGGTCGCATTCCCGCGGATGGCGATATTCTGGAAGGAAAAGGGAATCATCTGGGACTGGATAAAGGCGCTTTGGGAAAGCAAGCGGCTCAACGCCTCGGTCTCATCAATGTCATGCAAGGCATACCGCATCAGGTTCTCAGGGTTCTTCTTAAACTCCGCCGAGATCGCGCCCCCCTCAATATAGAGCCTGTCAGCCGGAGCGATGCCGAAATGTCGGGCAGCATCCTTGAGTCCAAATCCATCCAGGGAGCGATGCATGACATCATAGGCTTGAACCAGAAAATAGGTATCCATGATCTGGCGTCCGAACATCTCAAACCGTGTAAACGAGAGCGTCCGTTCCCCCACGGAGAACCGGCTGGGGCGCGAATCCGGGATTGACCCATTCCGGCCGAGTGCAAGCTTTACCCCGCACCGTTTCGCACGCGTGGCGAGGTAGGGCAGATCGAAATTGAAAATATTATGCCCCTCTATAACATCAGGATCCCGCTCCCGCACCCTGGCGACAAACCGATCCAGCATCGTTTTCTCGTCCAATTCGGCTCCCGACAAGACTTCGCGCCACCCTGTGGAATCGCCCATCGCAATGGCAATAATCCGATCACCCTCACGCAGGGCATTACAGAACTCATACCCCTCGGTGGTGAAACACTCGATATCCACCTGCATCCTGCGCAGTTCATCAAAACGAAGTCCTTTGAAGAAGGTCAGGCCGGTCTGAATCAGATACTGCTGGACAGGATCACTCAGCAGGAAATACGGAGCTTGCGGGTTCCCGGCCGTTACCCCGGTCTCTTTGGCTAACCCGGCTTTAGCCTTCTGGCAGGATTTCCACGTTGGGAAACTGGCCTTCCATCGAAATGGCGCATTCCCCTCAAGCACGGTTATTTCTGTTTCTTTGCCAAGCCCCGCAAGCAGGGCTTCATCGGCCAGAAGGATAAACGGAGAGAAGGGCGCCGTAGTTTGAACCGTTTTTCCGTCTTTCCGCCAGAAGAGAATCATCTGATCCTGTTTGGCGCATTCCTCATGCTCAACCGCCATCAAACCCGTGGCAGGGTTCGCCCCCATCAACAGCGGATCAGAAAACAAATCATCAACATCAAGGGTCTTAGTCATATCCACACTATAGGCCAACTTGAGCGGCGGATCAAACGCTTTGGAAATGTCGCTTGCACCCTCAGCAGGTGAAGTGTAGAAGATATAAGGCTATAACCAACGAGGTATTTGATGGTAAAGCAACTTAATCCTGATATCGCTCATGAATCTGCATCGGCAACCGAGCCACTTCTCTTCGAGGTGGCCTGGGAGGTGTGCCAACAAGTGGGCGGGATCTATACGGTCATCCGGTCCAAGGTCCCGAGCATCGTCGAGCAATGGGGAAACCGGTATTGTGTCATTGGCCCCTATAATCCCCAAACGTCACAAACCGAATTTGAGGAAGTCCAGCCGAAGGGGCTGTTCCTGGACGTGATACGGACCCTGAATGATCAAGGCATCGAGGCCCACTACGGGCATTGGTTGATCACCGGCCGGCCACGCGCGCTGCTTATAAATCCACATTCCGTGCAACCACAACTCGGCTGGATAAAGTATCTGCTCTGGGAGCATCACAGTATCGCCATCAACAATGAGGATGACCTGGTAAACCAAGTCGTGGCCTTCGGGTTCGCAGTGGAGCAATGCTTCAGGGCGATCGCCAAAGCCCAGACTACGAAGCGCCCGATCATCGCTCACTTCCACGAGTGGATGGGCGGCACGGCTATTCCGGAAATCCGCCGTTCCAACATTCCAGTGTCCATCGTGTTCACCACGCATGCCACGCTCCTCGGCCGCTATCTGGCCATGAATGACCCCTGGTTTTATGACCATGTCCCGTTTGTGGACTGGCTGGCAGACGCACGAAAGTTCAACATCGAGGCACAAGTCCGGCTCGAGCGCGCCGCCGCCCATGGATGCCATGTCTTCTCAACCGTCAGCGATATTACGGGGTTTGAATGCGAACATCTTCTGGGGCGGAAACCGGATGTTCTTGTCCCCAACGGGCTGAACATTGAGCGATTTGTGGCACTGCACGAGTTCCAAAACCTGCACCGGGTATACAAAGAGAAAATCAACGAATTTGTGGTTGCTCACTTTTTCCCAAGTTATTCCTTCGACCTCGACCGGACGCTCTATTTTTTCACCTCCGGGCGTTTTGAATACAGAAACAAGGGATTCGATCTCACTATCGAGTCACTGGCGCGGCTCAATTACCGGATGAAACAGGCCGGAACCAACAAGACCATCGTGTTCTTTGTCATCACCCGAAAACCCATCCGCTCCATTAATGCCGAGGCACTTCGCCGGCGCGCCATGATGCAGGAAATGCATGATGACTGCCGTGCCATCGCCAACCAGATTGGAGAACGGCTCTTTGTCGCCACATCCATGGGGAAATTCCCGGATACGGATGAACTGGTGGATGATTACTGGAAGCTTCGCCTGCGCCGCCTGATGCATGTGTGGCGTAGCAAGAGCATGCCGACGATCGTCACACACGATTTGGTGGACGACAGCCATGACGAGATTTTGAACCAACTGCGTTCCTGCCAATTGTTTAACCAGCCCGGCGATCCAGTGAAAGTCGTTTATCATCCAGACTTTGTGACAACCAACGATCCGTTGTTTGGTATGGATTACGACCAATTTGTGCGCGGATGCCATCTCGGCATCTTTCCGAGCTGTTATGAGCCCTGGGGGTATGCCCCCCTGGAATGCGCGGCCCTCGGGCTCCCCTCCGTGACCAGCAATCTCTCCGGGTTCGGGACATACCTTGAGCAGAATATTGAGAATCATGAGACCGACGGGCTGCATGTTCTAAACCGGCGGTTCGCATCATTTGACACGTCGGCAAACGCCCTGACCGACTGGCTGTTCTCCTTCATGCAACTCGACCGGCGCGAACGCATCAACCAGCGCAACCGCGTCCAGATAGCCTCCGAGCATTTCGACTGGCACAATCTCGGGCGCTACTACGCGCAGGCCTACCAGATGGTCTTGAAAGAAACCGGATTTGCCTGAGATCGCAAGACAGTTCCTCAGGGCTTCTGTCCTACATGCTTCAGCTTAAATTTCTCCAACTTTGGAGCGATTACCATGCGGCAGTAGGGGGCGGATTTATTTTTATTATAATAATCAGCATGATAATCCTCGGCGGGATAAAACTCAGTGGCGGGGATAATCTCAGTGACCACAGGCGCCGTCAACCTTCCTGATGCCGTGAGCATTTGTTTCGATTTTTCTGCGGCAAGCTTCTGTTCGTCGTCAAAATAAAAGATCACGGAACGATACTGACTTCCCACATCGGCGCCCTGCCGATTCAAGGTAGTGGGGTCATGCACCGTCCAAAAAGTATCCAGCAGGCTGTCGTACGAAACCTTTTGAGGGTCATAGAGGATACGAACAACTTCGGCGTGCCCGGTATTACCGGTGCAGACCTGCTTGTAGGTTGGATTCTTGACCTGTCCGCCGGAATAACCGGACTGGACAGAGATAACGCCGGGGATTTGTTGAAACAAGACTTCGGAGCACCAGAAGCACCCCGTTCCAAACATGGCGACGGCAGAATTAGTTTTCATAGCGGGGGCACTTTCGAGAGAAATGAGCGGGGCAGACAATCCCGCCACGGCCACGGATGAGAAAAACACTGCGAGATGAAGAATTTTAGTCATTGTACAAGAACTCTATCGGGAACGCCAAATGCCAATCTTCGGGTTGGCGTCGCCTAGCCTGTCTCGGCCAATCAGGAGATTGGCGTTCCCAGGGTCGGCAAATAATATATAGCCTATCGATGAAATGAGATGGGTGCAATAAAAAAGGGCTTGTGATTACTCACAAGCCCTGAAAAAAAATCCGGCAACGTGCTACTCTCCCAAGGCCAAAGCCCTAGTACCATCGCCGCTGAGACCCTTCACTTCCGTGTTCGGTATGGGAACGGGTG
>JBAXPK010000059.1:0-13638 GCA_037132275.1 bacterium | reverse complement strand
GACCAATCGGGTTTGTCGCGGCATCTGACCATTCTAAAGAAGGCCGGCATCGTGAGTGACCGGCGTGACGGCATGAAGGTCTTCTACCACTTGGAAACACCTTGCATCCTCAAGGCTTTTGAATGCGCTGTGGATGTTGTCAGGGCGGATACCAAACGCAGACATGAACACTTGAAGGCGGTCTGAGATGAAGTCTGAACATAAGGGCTCTAACAATTTGACATCCCTTGCCCTTAAGGGCGTTGGGCTGCTCCTGCTGTGGGGTGTCGTGTACTGGAATCTGGAGCCATTCTCGGTCTGGTTGACGGCGGGGGTACTGGGTCTGCCCCACGGGAATCACTTTAGTACAGCGTTTCAATTCTTTATATTTGAGACACCCAAGGTGTTGATGCTGCTTACCCTTATCGTTTTTGTGGTGGGCATCATCCGCTCGTTTTTCACCCCGGAACGGACGCGCCGGATCCTGGCGGGCAAGCGCGAATCGGCGGGGAACGTCGTCGCGGCGCTGCTGGGTATTGTGACGCCGTTCTGCTCCTGCTCAGCCGTGCCACTTTTTATCGGGTTTGTAACGGCAGGTATCCCGCTGGGGGTGACCCTGTCATTTTTAATTTCGGCACCTATGGTGAACGAAATCGCGTTAGTTCTGTTGTTTGGCATGTTCGGGTGGAAAATCGCCGCCATCTATCTGGGCATGGGCCTGACCATCGCCATGGTGGCCGGCTGGATTATCGGCCGACTGAAGATGGAGCGTTATGTCGAAGACTGGGTTTACGCAACAGGTCCAACGGCAGGCCATAAGGATGTAAAACTCGATATTACCGCCCGCATCCAGTGTGGCCGTGACGCCGTGCGGGACATTGTCGGCAAAGTGTGGCTCTACGTGATGATCGGCATCGCAGTCGGCGCAGGCATTCATGGGTATGTGCCCGCCAATGCCATGGCGTCAATCATGGGCAAAGGGGCCTGGTGGAGTGTTCCCCTTTCGGTGATGATCGGTGTGCCGATGTACTCCAATGCGGCGGGCATCATCCCCGTTGTACAGGCCTTGCTTGGCAAGGGCGCGGCGCTTGGCACCGTACTGGCCTTCATGATGTCGGTTATCGCGCTCTCCCTGCCGGAGGCCATTATTCTTAGAAAAGTGCTCAAGCCCCGGTTGGTGGCCGTGTTTTTCGGGGTGGTTGCGATGGGAATAATGATGGTCGGCTACCTGTTTAATTTCATCATGTAGCAGAACGGGAATGGGAGAATCATCATGAGCGATGACAGTGCGAAAAAGACCTGCGGGTGCAACGGTGGAAGTTGTTGCAGCGGCCTGAATAAATGGATCTGGATCATTTTGGCCCTGGCCGTGGCAGGGGTGCTGATTGCGAAACATGCCGCGAAAAAGGAGGTCGCTCCTGTCGCCCCGACTGTAAGCCAGACCCCTGCACTTCCCCGTCTTGTAGATTTGGGAGCCGGAAAATGCATTCCCTGCAAGTTGATGGCTCCAATCCTGGAAGACCTCAAGAAAACCTACGCACGGAAACTGGATGTCCAGTTTATTGACGTCTGGGAAGACCCGGAAGCGGGGAAGAAGTTCGGGATCAACCTGATCCCGACGCAAATCTTCTATGACGCGCAAAACAAGGAGCTCTTCCGACACGAAGGGTTCTTCAGCAAGGAAGATATCCTGGCAAAGTGGAAAGAGTTCGGCGTGGATCTGAATAAGAATTCAGAATCCAGGAGTCAGAATCCAGAATGATGGAGCAACTCTTTATTTTTTTAAGCCATGCCGTTGAGGGATCAACGGGATTGGCGTTGACCGCCGCCTTTGTGTGGGGCGTGCTCAGCATCCTGCTGAGTCCCTGCCATTTGGCCGGCATTCCCCTGATTGTTGGGTTTATTGACAAGCAAGGGCGGATTTCGACACGAAGGGCGTTCGCGATCTCCCTTTTGTTTGCGGCAGGCATTCTGATCACCATTGGCGTAATCGGGGCGATCACGGCGGCGGCGGGACGGCTGCTGGGTGATGTCGGACGCTGGGGAAATTACGCGGTGGCCGGCATATTCTTCATTGTCGGGCTTTACCTGCTCGATGCAATCCGCCTTCCCCTGCCAGGGGCAGCCCAACCCGGCATGAAGCGCAAGGGCATGCTGGCGGCGCTCATTCTGGGCCTGGTATTCGGGATAGCGCTTGGCCCCTGCACCTTTGCCTACATGGCTCCAATGCTGGCGGTCACATTCAAATTGGCGGCAACAAACCTGACCTTTGGCATCCTGCTCCTGTTGTTATACGGAATGGGGCACTGTGCGGTGATTGTATTGGCGGGCACGTGCACCGGAATGGTTCAGCGCTATCTAAACTGGACCGAGACGTCCAAAGGGGCCGTGATCCTGAAAAAGATCTGCGGTGTTCTGGTGTTGATGGGGGGGCTTTACCTGATCTACACTGCGAGGTAACCATGATTATGGGATCCCGGCCCCTTCCCTGCCCCGCCGTTGGATGGACGAATCACCTGGCGTGTGACCCAGCCCTGGTCGGAGCCGGACAATGATGCGGAACGTGCCGCCCTCGACCGTGCCAAAGCGCTCATGGAAAAACTGAAAGCCAGAAAAGCCAACAAGACATGATCATGATTTTGTTAGGCGGTGACATAAGAAATTGACATCGTCGCGCAATTTTCATACGAAAGAATTATGTTGAGTGCTGGAAAATCTATTCTTCTCATGCTGGCAATTATTTTTTTGATTATACCCATTGCCGGGTCTTCGCTATGCGCCGACTCTCATGATGTTGCCTGCGAAACAACTTGTGCGTGTGATTGTCACACCGCGCCGACTTTAGCCTTCGGCAATAATGTAAATGCACCGATCGCGCCGGTTGCTCAGACGGCAGTAATTTCCTGTCCCAACTGGTCGGAAATTCTTCTGGTAGCCGACGTCTTTCGCCCTCCTATTTCCGCCTAAGGGCGCTGCGCCCTTTCCCGTCATTTGTTTCTACCTGCCTAGTGTGCTGGTGCCAATGGCGGATTCTGTCTTGTCGTGCCCTCAATGAGGCCGATGTCACGTTGATCAACCCAATAGGAGTAACTTATGAATCAGAAATCCAATTATCACCCCCCCTGTATCCGCACCCTGCTCACACTCACCCTGATGGGAACGGGGCTGCTATCAACCCATGCCCAGTTGCAACACGAACCGGAAGGAGTTCTTACGATGAGCTGGGCCTTGGAATTGGCCGTGATGCACAGTCCTGAATTGATGGGATCGTCGTATGGGGTTCGGGCTGCACAAGGTAACGCACAGCAAGCCGGAACTTGGCAGAATCCAACCCTTGAGCTCAATGCGGAGGAATTCGGAGGCTCGGGGACACGCAAAGGATACACTGGGGCTCAAACAACGGCCCTCCTGAGCCAGACCGTTGAATTGGGTGGGAAGCGAAACAAACGCCGAGCTGTGGCCGAGACGGAAGCGCGGCTGGCAGGATGGGATTACGAAGCGAAACGCCTGGACGTAGTCATTCTGACCAAGAAAGCGTATGTGGATGTGCTTCTTGCCCAGGGACAACTTGCGCTGGCGGAGTCTCTGCTGGTCGTAGCAGATGATGTGCGTTCGGCCGCCTCCAAACGAGTACAGGCAGGGAAAGTCCCGCCCCTTGAGGAAACCAAAGCGGGCCTCGAAGTGGCCTCCGCCCGAATTACCCGGGATCGGGCCAAGCGGGAATTGGATACGGCGCGTCAACGCCTCGCGGCTACATGGGGCGGGACCATGCCTGTGTTCAAGGAGGTTGGCGGCCATTGGGACGCCATCAAAGATGTGCCGTCGCTTGAAGCGCTCTCGGCGGCACTCGACACCACGCCGGACGTTGCACGCTGGAATGATGAAGCGGCTTTGAGCCAAAGATCGTTGGCGGCGGCAAAGGCCGAGCGGATTCCCGATATCAGCATCAGTGCCGGCATCAGACGCTTCGAGGAGGACGGATCCCACGCCGGCGTCGCGGGCCTGTCGCTGCCTCTCCCGTTGTTCAATCGCAATGTCGGGGGAATTCTCGCGGCGACACATCAGGCGACCCGCGCGGAGCATGAACAACGTGCGGCCCGTTTGCGCGCGACCACGGATCTTGTCGAGGCCCACAACCGACTCGCGATGGCACGCGCGGAGGCGATTACCACCAAGGAAGAACTGCTTCCGGGCGCCCAGCAAGCTTTCGATGCGGCGCAAACAGGATATCTTGACGGAAAATTCGGATATTTGGAGGTGCTGGATACGCAGCGAACACTAAGCGAGGCGAAATCCCGGTACCTGGACGTGTTGGCGGCCTATCACAAGGCGGCTGCTGACGTGGAACGGTTGACCGGAAATCCACTGAATACGATTCAATAAAAGACATACATAAGGAGTACTGCATATGAACAAAGGAAATTGGACAAGTCATGCCCTGCTGGCAGTTTTAGTTATGGCAAGCGGATGCGGAGAAAAAGAGGCCGTCAAAACGGTTGCGTCGGCTGAGGTAGCTGACCGCGAGACGGTGTCGGCTGAGGCGCCACCGGCATCCCTCTCGGAACGCGTTTCGGTAAAATGCGAGTGTGGTATACCGATCTATCAATGTGCCGAGTGCCGCTACGAAGCCGGTGTCGCGAAATTGGACGCCACGCTTCTGAAAAAGGCAGGCGGCGGGGGGCTGGTGCAAACTCAGGCGGTGGCACGAACCAAGGTTTCTGCGGCGTTGCCGACGACAGGGGAAGTGGTGCTGAACGAGAATACAGCTATTCATATCGGCCCCCGTATTCCCGGCATTATCGAGTCCGTGCCGGTGGATATAGGAGCGAGTGTAAAGGCGGGCGACACCTTGCTTACCATGGCCAGCGTGGAGCTGGGCAAAGCCCTGGCAGAATATGAGCGAAACCGGACGCTGAGCGACCTGTCCGAGAAAATCTTTGCGCGTGAAACAAAACTCAAGGCGCAGAAAGTGGGCTCCGAGCAGGATATGATTGAAGCGCAAATGACTTTTGAACAGCATAGAACCGACTTGAACGCCTCCGAACAGACCCTTCATGTTTTGGGCATGACTGAAGAGGATCTGGCGGGAATACGAGACTCCTCACATAGCGTGGGAGCGGGTCGCCTGTCTGTTCGCGCGCCTGTTGCAGGGACGATCATTGAGAAACATGCCGTGGCCGGCGAGATGGTAGAGCCGGGAAAAGACCTGATGCTGCTCTCCGACCTGACGACGGTATGGGTTTGGGCTAACGTGTATTCGCGCGATCTGGCCCAACTGCTTGCGGCCAAAAAACATGGCCCCGTTGAGGTCGAGATCACGGTGTCCGCCTTTCCGGATCGGCAGTTCAAAGGGGTGCTCGATTACGTGGGCGCGACGATGAACGAGCAAACCCGCACGGTGAAAGTGCGAGCCACAGTCAAGAATCCAGATCAGGAATTACGACCGGGAATGTTCTGTGAAGCCGCCATCTCCCTGGGCAATGGTCAACCGGAAGAGGTTCTAGCCGTTCCTCGCGCCGCCGTGCTTTCGGATGAGGGCGAATCCTTCGTCTTCAAGCACTGGAAGGACGATTATTTCGTCCGGCAAAACGTCCTCACTGGCCGTGAATTCTTTGGCATGGTGGAGATTAACAAAGGCTTGCAGGCGGGAGACACCATCGCCACAGAAGGCTCCTTCCTGCTCAAGTCTGACGTGTTAAGGGAAAAGATGGGCGCGGGTTGCGCGGATTGATGAAAGGGCAAGACTATGTTCGACAAACTCATTAAATTTGTTTTGCACCAGCGATTGCTGGTCATTCTCGGAACGCTAATTGGGATCGGCGCCGGGCTGTTTGCCTGGAAGACGCTGCCGATCGACGCGTTCCCCGACGTTACCAATGTTCAGGTGATGATCCTTACCGATGCGCCGGGATTGGCGCCTCTCGACGTTGAGCAACAGGTTACCGCTCCGATCGAACTGGCCCTGCAAGGGTTGCCACACGTTATACAGGTCCGTTCCCTCTCGAAAGCCGCTCTCTCGCAGGTCATCATCGTGTTGGAAGATGGCGTGGATATCTATTTTGCCAGACAGCTCATATTTCAGCGGCTACAGGCTGCCAAGGAGCAATTGCCCGATTGGGCCGCACCGGAGATGGGACCGATCAGCACCGGCCTGGGTGAAATCTACCAATACACGCTGGAGAGCGCCTCGCACACGCCCATGGAATTGCGCACCATTCAGGATTGGTATATCGCGCCACAATTGCGGGCGATTCCGGGAGTTAACGAAGTCAATAGCTTCGGTGGCTTTGTAAAACAATATCACGTCCTCGTGGATCAGAACCGGCTCCTGAACTATGGCGTTACTCTGGCGGACGTATTGCAGTCGGTCGAACGCAATAATGCCAATGCGGGCGGCAATTTTCTTGTGCGCGGCTGGGAGCAGGCCTACGTGAGGAGCCTGGGGCAGATCCAAGGTGTGGCGGATATCGAGAACATCGTGCTCGAAGCCA
This sequence comes from bacterium, assembly GCA_037132275.1. Taxonomy (GTDB): domain Bacteria; phylum Verrucomicrobiota; class Kiritimatiellia; order CAIKKV01; family CAITUY01; genus JAABPW01. The sequence continues at coordinate 7,168 of JBAXPK010000059.1, read as the reverse complement.
AGGATGGCACGCCGGTATTCCTTCGGGATGTAGCGGACGTGAAACTTGGGCCGGAAACCCGTCAGGGTGCGGTGACGCGCGACGGCAAGGGTGAAGCCGTTGCAGGCATGACCATCATGCTAAGGGACCAGAATTCCAAACTGGTGGTTGAGGCCGTGAAAAAGGCGATCCCGAAAATTCAAGCAGGGCTGCCAAAGGGAGTCAAAATCAACCCCTTCTATGATCGTACGGCCCTGATTCAGGCCTGCATTCACACGGTTGGCAAGGCGTTGCTTGAGGGCAGCATCCTCGTTGTCGCGGTACTGTTCCTTTTCCTGGGGAATTTCAGAGCCTCGTTGATTGTGGCGTTGTCCTTGCCATTCACGGCGTTCATTGCGTTTATGTTGATGGGATGGCAGGGCATCTCCGCCAATCTAATGAGTCTGGGCGGGTTGGCAATAGCCTTGGGAATGATTGTGGATGCCTCGATCGTTGTTTGCGAGAATATCGCGCGGCATCTCTCCGAGAAAGCCGGCAGTAAATTGTCCCGGCTGGAGATCACCCATGAGGCAGTCCGTGAAGTGGCTCGACCTGTTATGTTTGCCGTTCTGATCATTCTCATTGTCTTCCTTCCGCTCTTCTCGCTCCAACAAATGGAAGGCAAGATGTTCCGCCCACTGGCGTTTACGATGGTCTTTGCCATGGCGGGATCACTATTGGTGTCGCTGACGATTGTGCCAGTTTTGGCGTCAATTTTTCTGCGTGGCCGGAAAGAGGAACGGGACAATCTGGCCATCCGCATTGTCAAGCGGGGATACCTGCCGACTCTCAACTTTGCCTTGCGCCGTCCGAAGACCGTTGTGAGCATTGCTGTGGTCGTTCTGATTGGCGTCTTATTGCTGGTTCCGCGGGTCGGCACGGAGTTTTTGCCACAATTGGATGAGGGGGCTATCGCGATCAACGTCGTGAGGCTTCCCTCTGCCGCTCTGGATGGTTCAGTTGCCGTGGGAACCGAGATCGAACGACGGCTCTTGGCGCGCTTTCCAGAGGTTCAGACGATTGTCACCAAAACTGGACGGGCTGAGATTTCCGAGGATCCCATGGGCCCGGAGCAAAATGATGTGTTTGTCATGTTGCATCCGAAGGAAGCATGGAAAAGCAAGCTTTCCAAGCCGGAACTTGTCGCCGCTATGCAAGCAGAACTGTCTGTCATACCGGGAATTCGCATGTCGTTTTCCCAGCCCATTGCGTTGCGCGTGAATGAGTTGATTTCCGGGATTAAAAGTGACCTGGCCATCAAGTTCTTTGGTTCTGACCTTGAAATCCTGCGGCAGAACGCCAATCGTGCGGCGTCGCTCATGCAGGGCATCAGGGGGGCTGCAGACGTGAAAGTCGAGCAGGTCTCCGGGTTTCCACAGGTGGAAATTGCGGTGGATCGAAAGGCCATTGCCCGATATAAGATCAACATCGCGGACATCAACGAAATCGTCGAGACGGCGGTGGGGGGCAAAATCGCAACGACGGTCGTCGAGCAGCAGAAACGATTCGCGGTTCTGGTTCGCTTCCCGCCCGAGTTGCGGCGTGATATTCCCGAGTTGAAGCGGCTTCTGGTGCCGTCGCCTGACGGCACTCGCATTCCCTTGGGGGAACTGGCGAATATTAAGGAAGTTGAGGCCCCGGCTCAAGTCAGTCGCGAAAACGGAATGCGGCGCGTGGTGGTCGAGTGTAATATCCGGGGTCGTGACATGGGGAGTTTTGTGGCTGAGGTTCGCGGGGCTATCCAACCTGTGGTCGGCGCTTTGCCCGAAGGGTATTTCGCAGACTTCGGCGGGCAGTTCGAAAACCAGCAACGCGCCATGCAGCGGCTGATGGTTGTGGTTCCCCTGTCAATCGGACTGATTTTCCTTATGTTATTCATGGCGTTTCAGTCTATTCGCAACGCCCTGCTTGTGTTGAGCAACCTACCGTTTGCCTTTGTAGGGGGTATTTTGCTGATACTCGTCATGGGCATCAATCTGAGCGTTTCGGCATCGGTCGGATTTATCGCGCTATTCGGGGTTGCTGTTCAAAACGGCGTGCTTCTGGTGACGTTCTTCACCCAACTCCGGGCACAAGGTCTTTCGCCAAGAGAGGCGGTGATTCGAGGTTGCGAGTTGCGATTGCGGCCACTGTTAATGACATCGCTCGCCGCATTCCTGGGATTGTGGCCGATGCTATACGCCACGGGTAGCGGTGCCGAAATCCAACGGCCTATCGCGGCGGTGGTCATGGGCGGATTGGTGACGGCCCTGTTACTTACCCTGATTGTATTGCCGGCAATCTACCACCTGTTGGAGACACGAAAAGACAAGATTGCGAATAACAAGTGAAGAAGTACTCTGTGCCTTATGATTACGAAGCCACAGGTGTCCGTTCATCCGCCGATTTGCGATGTGCGTGGGACTGGGCCACACAAGCTTCAGTCATTCGTGCGACATGCGCAAGGCCTATGGCTGAGATAATAAACAGGAAGTGGATGCCCATCTGGATATAGACATCTGCTTTTTCAAGTTTTGCGATTTCGATAAATGACTTCAATAGATGGATCGAGCTGATTCCGATGAGTGCCATGGAAAGTTTGACTTTCATGGTGCTCGCGTTCACATGATCCAGCCAGTCTGGGGGGTTTTGTTCGCTGAATTGGATTTTGGCAACAAAGGTGTGGTATCCGCCAATAATGACCATGATCAGCAGATTGGAAATCATCACCACGTCAATCAGGCCAAGAACCATAAGCATGATATCCTGGGCCTTGAATCCTCCCAGTCCGCATATCAGATGATACAGTTCAACGCAAAACTGATAAACATAGATGCCTTGCGCTACGATCAGCCCAAAATAGAGCGGGGCCTGCAGCCACTGGCTTGCCACAATGACATTCGCAAAAAGTGTGGTAAGGCGGGTATTCTTTTCCATAGGGTTTTATCCTTGTTGAAGGGCGATGGGTTTGCCCAGAATTTCATTAACGATGATGAATTTTCTAAGGGCCGCCGGATTGCGTAACTCCGGCATCGTGGCCGGAGGGTCTGATCTTACCGTTGTTCGCGAACTGAGGAGGGGTTCGATCATGGCCGGGCAAGCCTGGCTGGATTCATCCGGCAGCGTAATGGGGCGCCGCTGTGAAGACAGGGTTTCCCCCCGGGATTCCGTAACCCGGCGCACCGTTTTCTCCCTGGGCGACTTCTGCTGAAGCGGGGGAGGTGCCACCGGCGGCGGGGCGGTTTTTTCAAGTTCATCGAAAAACTTCCGCAACTCATCACGGGGATCCAGTGAGGGCACTGAGTCGGGCGTTGATCCCTCCGGAGGGGAGGGATCAGCCTTCTTCTTGCCGAAAATCTGGGCGAGAACCCAGCCGACCACGGCGATGATGCCAATGACCACATCCATGTCCGAGGCGGCTATGGGGAAAAGATCCATTACTGTTGCAGGGGTTTCTGTTGCTGGTCATGCGGTTCGCCAGCGATTGTTTTCCGCATATCGGTGTCTGACTGGATGTTTTGCATCCGGTAGAAATCCATGACGCCAAGGTTCCCTTTACGGAACGCTTCGGCCATCGCGCGGGGAACTTCCGCCTGGGCTTCAACAACACGGGCCTGCATCTCCTGAACCAAGGCGCGCATTTCCTGCTCCCGGGCAACGGCCATGGCGCGCCGACCTTCGGCTTCAGCCTGCCGCAGTTTTTTGTCAGCCTCGGCACGTTCGGTTTCCAGCATGGCGCCCACGTTGGCGACATCCTTGGCCCCGGTTCCAGCCACGCTGATGTCGGCGATATCGATCGAGACGATTTCAAAGGCGGTCTGTGAGTCCAGCCCACTGGCCAAAACACGGCGGCTGATGGCATCCGGATTCTCCAGAACAGCCTTATAGGTGTCTGACGAGCCAATGGCACTGACAATGCCTTGTCCAACGCGGGCAATGATGGTGTCTTCCCCGGCGCCGCCGACCAGTTGATTCAGGTTGGTGCGCACTGTTACGCGGGCTTTGACCAGCATACGGATCCCGTCGCGCGCCACGGCGTCCAGCATGGATACCTGGCTTTTCTGGGGATCGGGGCAGTCAATGACTTTGGGGATCACACTGGTTCGAACAGCTTCCTGAACATCCCGACCGGCAAGATTGATGGCCGCCGCCTGCTGAAAGGTCAGTTCAATGCCGGCCTTATCGGCGGCGATGAGTCCGTTGACCACATTAATGACGTCACCCCCGGCGAGATAATGGGCTTCGATCAGATCCGACGACAGCGTCAAGCCGGCCTTGATCACCCGGATGCGGGCATCCACAATGAGAGTGGGCGGCACGCGCCGGAGTTTCATTCCGACCAGCGACAAGATGGGCACGCGGGCGCCCGACATCAGGGCGCGTACCCACACCTTGATGAAATAGACAAAGACGCCGATAATAAAAAAAGCCACTACCGCAACTAGAATGACAAGAATTCCCGCAATATTTTGCATCATCGTCTCTTTTCTATTACATTTGTTAAACACACATTCAGCTTCAAGAATGAATACTTCTTTCCTTATTGACCCTCCACGATACGGGACAAATAATACTTCGACAATAAGGGAATATAGTATTTACGTTTCGTATTAAACGAAATAAGCTCTGGGTATGGATCGCTTAAATTATCACCATCTTCTCTATTTTTGGCTGGTGGCCCGGGAACAGGGACTGGCGAATGCCTGCGCAATAATCCGCCTGTCACCATCGACCATCAGCGGGCAAATCCACGCGCTGGAGCATACGCTGGATCAAAAACTGTTCAAGAAGAAGGGGCGCCGGCTTGAACTTACCGATATGGGGCGGATTGTGTATCGCTATGCTGATGAGATTTTCACCCTGGGGAAGGAACTGCAGGATGCCATCCATGACCGGCCCGTGGGGAAACCCCTTCGGTTGCAGGTTGGCATCGTGGATGTTGTTCCTAAACTGGTGGCGAAGCGGATGATCGCTCCGGTCATGGATCTAGGAATGCCGGTCCGGCTGGTTTGTGTGGAAGGCAGGCTTGAACAGCTCATGGCCTCGCTGGCCATGCATGAACTGGACGTGGTTCTTGCCGACTCTGCCTGCGACTCCTCGTCGACGATCAAGGCGTTCAACCACCTCGTCATCGACAGCCCGATTACCCTGCTCGGCTCAGAGAAGATCTATCAAAAGTTCCGGAAGAATTTTCCGGCTTCACTGCGCGGGGCGCCCTTCCTTCTACCAACAGTCAACACAGCCCTGAGACGCACCATGGATCATTGGCTGTCGGACATGAACATGATGCCGCAAATCATGGGGGAGTTTGATGATCGCGCGCTTTTGGATGTGTTCGGCGAAACAGGGCTGGGGCTTTTCCCGGTTCCCTCTTTGATTGCGGAGTCGGTTGTCAAGCAACTGGGGGTACGGAAAATCGGCGCGTTAAAGGGAATCAGGGAAAAGTTTTATGCGATTACCGTGGAGCGCCGCATTACCCATCCTGCTGTTGCCGCCATCTGCGATGCCGGCCCCGGGGGAAAACGAGTCGAATAAATACCAGATATTCATCATATCATTTGACGCCAGAGACTGGTATTGCTATATTTCGCCATATAACGAATCGACTATGACGGAGGGTGTATGCGGGACAGATTGGATGTGTTAAAGGCGTTGGCCGATGAGAGCCGGTTGAGGGCATTATGCGCACTCAGGAATGGGGAGTTGTGTGTCTGTCAGCTTATCGCGCTGTTGGAGTTGGCCCCGTCCACGGTGTCAAAGCATCTGTCGCTTCTCCGCGCCGCACGATTGGTGGATAGCCGGAAGGAGGGACGTTGGATGTACTACACATTGTCCCAAAAGTTCCGGGCAACATCGACAGGCAAGATACTGGCGTTGTTGTTCAAGGATCTGGATGGAACAGATCGTATTATCGCCGATGGGAAGCGTCTAAAAGTGATCTGCGGCGAAAACATGGATTCGCTGTGCCGGAGAATATTATAAATAATGAATACACGATTGAAAATCTTGTTCCTTTGCACGGGTAACTCCTGCCGGAGTCAGATGGCGGAGGGGTGGGCCCGTCACCTCAAGGGGGATCTGATCGAGGCCTATTCAGCCGGGATCGAGACGCATGGATTGAACCCAAATGCTGTCAAGGTTATGGCTGAGGCGGGGGTGGATATCTCCGGGCACCGCTCGAAGCATGTGGATGAATTAAAGGATGTTGAGTTCGACTATGTGGTCACGGTTTGTGACAACGCCCATGAATCCTGTCCTGTATTTCTTGGCAAGACCAAAGTAGTGCATGTGGGATTCCAAGATCCGCCCCGAATGGCCAAGGAAGTTAAGACGAACGAAGAAAAGCTGGATTGTTACCGGCGGGTTCGGGACGAGATCAGGAAATTTGTGATGCAGTGCCCTGAATTGTTGATCAAAAAGAGGAATTAAGCATGTCAGAGAAAATCTCGCAACGGTTGTCATTTTTGGATCGATATCTGACGCTCTGGATCTTTCTGGCAATGGGTGTTGGGGTATTTCTGGGATACGCCCTACCCGCTTTCGGAAACTGGATTGGCGCGTTGAGACCGGAAGGGACTCAAACCAGCATCCCGATTGCAGTTGGGTTGATCTTGATGATGTATCCGCCCCTGGCCAAGGTGAAGTATGAAGAACTCGGGGACATTTTCCGGGACTACAAGGTTCTCGGGCTGAGCCTTGTTCAAAACTGGATAGTAGGACCAGTCCTCATGACGGCGCTGGCCATCGCCTTTTTGCGTGGTCAACCGGAGTTCATGATCGGGTTAATTATGATCGGCCTGGCACGTTGCATTGCCATGGTGATTGTGTGGAACGATCTGGCAAAGGGAGACACGGAGTATTGTGCGGGGTTGGTGGCGTTCAACTCGATTTTCCAAGTTCTGTTTTACAGCCTTTTCGCATGGTTGTTTGTGACGAAACTTCCGCCTTTGCTCGGACTTTCGGGCGTTGTGGTGAATGTGACGATGAAACAGATTGCGGAAAGCGTGTTCATCTACCTGGGGATTCCGTTCATCGCCGGAATGCTGACCCGCCTGGTTTTAGTCAAGGCGAAGGGCAAGGAATGGTATCACTCAAAATTCATCCCCCGCATCTCACCCATGACCCTGATCGCCTTGCTGTTCACCATCGTGGTGATGTTCTCCATGCAGGG
>JBAXPK010000058.1:0-13696 GCA_037132275.1 bacterium | reverse complement strand
TGAAGCGGGGTGGGGTATTCTTTTGCCCGTGAAAACGAAACCCAACTATTGTGTCCGGAATGCGGGATTTATCGATGCCGAGGGGATCTACAGCCTGATCAAGGCTTATCCCAAGGAACTGCTGCCGCGGCCTATCTCCGATATTGCCGAAAACATTGACCGGTTCATTGTGTGTGAGCAGAAGGGCAAAATCGTGGGAACGGTATCATGGTCGATCCTGCCGGAAATCGGGCATGCCCGGCATCCGTCCGTTGAAATCAAATCCCTGTCGGTTAAAAAGAACCTTCGGAAACACGGCGTGGGGCGAATGCTTGTCCAGGCGGCGATTGAAAGAATCCGGATTCTAAAGCCCTCGCAACTGATCGTGTTGACTTTTACTCCGGCTTTTTTTGCCAAGATGGGATTTCACGAGGTGCCAAAGGCTTCCTTGATGCATAAATTGTACGTGGGCTGCCGCAATTGCGCGAAGTACGATTCGCCTTTTACCTGTCCCGAAGTCGCCATGGCGATGGATGTTAAGTCCTAATTTTAATGACACCGAATGACACCGTTTGTTCATCTCCACGTTCATACTGAATATAGTCTCCTGGATGGGGCCTGTCGCGTCAAGGATCTGCCTGCGGCGGCCCAGGCCATGGGGATGCCTGCGGTGGCCATTACCGATCATGGTGTGATGTACGGGGTGGTCCCTTTCTATGAGGCGGTGCGGGATAAGGGAATCAAGCCGATCATCGGGTGTGAGGCCTATATTACCGGTGGTAGTCGGCTTGATAGGAAAACCGAGTCATCCTCAAAATCCCAGGCGAACCATTTAGTTTTGTTGGCCAGAAACGAGCTGGGCTACCGCAATCTGGTTCGCCTCATCAGCGCCGCCCACCTCGAGGGGTTCTATTACAAGCCGCGCATCGATCTTGAGATCCTGGCCAAATATTCCGGCGGACTGGTCGGCCTTTCTGCATGTCTGAAAGGCCAAATCCCGGAGCGATTACTGGATGACGACGAGGCCGGCGCCCTCAAATTGGCGGGGATGTATTCTGAAATCCTCGGCAAGGGCAACTTTTTCCTGGAAGTTCAGGATCACCTGATGCCTGAGCAGCGCAAAGTCAATAAAGCGTTGGTGGCCCTGGCAAAGAAAACCGGGCTCGGGGTGGTGGCGACAAACGACGCGCACTACCTGAAACGGGAACATGCCGCAGCGCATGAAGTGATGCTGTGCCTCCAGACCCAGACGGTCATGAGCGACCCCAAGCGCATGAAATATCCGTCCTCGGAGTTCTATTTCAAGAGCGGGGACGAGATGGCGGCTATCTTCCGCGATATTCCCGAGGCCATCACCAACACGCTGAAAATAGCGGAAGGCTGCAATGTTGAGTTCGATTTTGGAGGGTTACACTTCCCGATCTTTACGGTTCCAACGGACTGCACTCAAAAGGACTATTTGATCAGCCTGTGCCATAAAGGCCTGCTCAAACGATACGGACTGACAGACGGGGCGCATCCGAAGGACACCCGCGAAAAAGAACTCGTGACGCGGTGTGAGTATGAACTCGCCATCATTGAACGGATGGGGTTCATCAATTATTTTCTGGTGGTCTGGGATTTTATTCATTTCGCCAAGACCAAGGGGATTCCGGTGGGGCCCGGTCGTGGCTCAGGTGCGGGGAGTCTTGTGGCATATCTGCTGGAAATCACAGGTATTGATCCGATCCGGTACGATCTTCTGTTTGAACGTTTTCTGAATCCCGAGCGTGTCTCGCCGCCCGACTTCGATATTGATTTCTGCCAGACCCGCCGTGGCGAGGTAATTGAATACGTCAAAGACAAGTACGGGCGGGAGAACTGCGCCCAGATCATTACCTTTGGCTCGCTTGGCGCCAAGACGGTGATTCGCGACATCGGGCGCGCCCTGGAACTGCCATACTCCGAGTGCGACCGATTGGCCAAGATGGTTCCCGACGATGCCAAGATCACACTGGCCAAGGCCCTGGAGCAGAACCCGGAATTCAAAAAAGCCTCGGTCACCGATGCCAATTGCAAACAGATCCTTGAATATGGGGTTGTGCTCGAAGGCCTTCTTCGAAATGCAGGCACCCATGCGGCCGGCGTCGTCATCGGCGAGAAGCCTCTGATTGAGATTGTGCCACTCACGCTGGATAAGGACGACCAGGTCATCACCCAGTATGCCATGGATCCTATCGGCAAGATCGGCCTTCTGAAAATGGATTTCCTGGGATTGAAGACCCTCACGGTAATCAAGGAGGCCGTGGAATCGATCAAGATTACGCGTGGTGAGGCTTTGGACATTGATTCCATTCCGGTGGACGACCCCTTGACGTTTGAACTCCTGCAGCGGGGTGATACCGTCGGGGTATTCCAATTTGAAAGCGGTGGCATGCGCGACAATTTGCGCAAACTATGTCCCTCCATGATTGAAGAGCTTATTGCCATGAACGCGCTCTATCGGCCGGGACCGATGCAATTCATCGATAGCTTCATCAATCGAAAGCATCGGCGCGAGAAGACCGAGTATGCCCATCCGCTGCTTGAGCCCATCCTGAAGGGAACTTACGGTTACATGGTCTATCAGGAGCAGGTCCAGCGGGTGACCAATGTGCTGGCCGGCTTCTCGCTCGCCATGGGCGATAACCTCCGACGTGCCATCTCGAAGAAGAAAGCCGGCGAGATAGCGAAGATTCGGGAACAGTTTATCGAAGGCTGCGCCAAAACTAACAGGATTCCAGCCGCCAAGGCCAAGGAAATCTACGACATGATTGAAAAGTTCGCGGACTATGGGTTCAACAAGTCCCATAGCGCCGCGTACAGTGTGGTCGCCCTCCAGACCGCGTACCTGAAAGCCCACTATCCCGAGGAATTCATGGCGGCCCTGCTCTCGAGCGAAATGGGCAACATGGACAAGATTCCCGTTTTTATCGCGGAATGCCGGGCCTTGGGACTCGAAGTCCTGCCTCCGCATATCAACGAGAGTGATGTCCGTTTCAGCCCGGTCAAGGGCGCCACCCGGTATGGGCTCGCCGGCATCAAGAATGTGGGCGAGGGCGCCGCCCATGAGATTGTCGCGGAACGGAATCGGAGCGGGCCGTACGTCGGGCTTATGGATTTTGCCAGGCGGCTTCAGGGGCAGGTCATCAATAAGAAAGTGATCGAAAGTCTTATCCGGTGCGGTGCCTTTGACGTGCCCGGCACGGAGCGGGCGCGTTTGTTCGGTGGCATCGATTTTGCCTTGAACCGGGCCAATGCGGCCGCCCGTGACAAGGCGTCAGGCCAGGGCAGTTTGTTCGATCTTATGCCGGTCGAACCCAGGGTTTCAGCTGATGACGGCGCTTTGCCCCAGGCCGATAAATGGTCGGAAGGGGATTTGCTTGCCGGGGAACGCGAATTGCTCGGGATCTATATGACCGGTCACCCGTTAAGCCAGTACTCAAAGCTGCTGGATCGGTATCAACTGGCGAATGTGCAGGGTTTGAAGGACATCAAGCCCGGGGAGATGACCCGCATTGGAGGATTGGTCACCGAGTTGACGCCCCGGTTGACCAAAAAGAAAGAACCGATGGCCGTATTTAAGCTGGAGGATCTCGACGGGAATGTCGAGGTGGTGGTTTATCCTGACGCCTATTTGGATTGCCGGTCTGTGCTGGTTCAGGACCAGGCCGTGATGCTGTGCGGTGAAGTGCGGTTCGAGGAGGAGAACAAGCCGAGAATGATTGCCAGCGAAATCTATCCGCTCAGGGAATCTCCGGCCCTGTTTGTGGAAAAATTCAGTCTCCATCTTTCCGCCGGGCGGGTGGATGATGACCCGGCTGTCCTTGAGAAAATTCGCGATGTGCTGGATGTCCACCCGGGTCAGACGAACGTGAATATTTGCCTGGAATACCCGTCTGGCGAAAAAGTGTTTCTGGATACCGGCAGCCATTATAAAGTCACCTGCGATGAAGCCCTGATCCAAGAACTGGAGCATATCCTGGGTGAGGACATGGTGTATGTCAAGGTGAGCAAAACTCCGTGTAGAAAGCCAAAGCGGATGTTTACGTATCGGAAAGGCGAGGCGGATAAAGGGGGAGGCGGCTAGTACCCTATGAATCCCAGGAACAAAGCAGTGGCGTCCTATTATCTCCGCACTCCTGATGGGACGATTTACGGGCCTGTGGATATTGCCACGTTATGTATCTGGGCGACAGATGCGCGGGTGATTCCCGGCTGTGACTTGTCTGAAAAACGGGACACCTGGTTTTCGGTTGAGGATATTGATGAATTGCGCCTGAACTGGTCGGTTCAGTTCGATGACGGAACCCTGTATGGCCCGCTGAATTTGCTGGCGGTCCGGCTGCTGGCTTCCGAAAACTCCATACCCGCCGGGGTGACCTTGATCGAGAAGGGATCGGGCCGGAAGGTTGTCCTCAATGACTCGCTTTTGCCGCTGTTTGTCGAGGAGTGCCATCATATTCTGGCGTCGTGCGGAAGCTTGATGCGCGATACCCTTGGCGCCCTGTCCCGGTCTGAATCGACGTCCCGTGACCTTGAATCCCTGCGGGCTAACCTTGACACGGCTGTGACGACCCTGGCCGGGCGGGACGCCCAACTTGAGGCCATGCGCTTACGGCTGGGACAAGCTGAGACGGATCTGGCGGCAAACCTGAAACTTGTTTCCGAGACTCAGCGGAGACTGGCCGGGTATGCCGAGCAAGTCGCGCAGGCGGGGGCGGACAATCGTACAAATGAAGAACTATCCAGGACTTTGGCTGACGTGCGGGCGGATGTCGCCGACCGACAGGCCCGGGAGGAAGACCTCCTGGCGAAATTGGCGCAGGGGGAAAGCGCTCTGTCTCTGGCCTTAACCGACGTGGCCGATTTTCAAAAGAAGTTACGGGTGGCAGAATCCGCAGGTCTTGATGCACGGCATCGTGCCGAAGAGGCGGAAGCGGCGAGAGGCGCCCTGTCCATTCTGTTGGCAGAGCGCGGGACGTCGCTTGCTGAACTTCAGAAAAAAGTGGAGCAGGGGGAAAAGACCGAGGCGGAACGAGCTACGATTGCGCTTGAACTGGTTGAGATCAAGCGAGCATTCGAGGCCATGGCAAGCCGCCGACAACAGGAGGAGGACGCCTGTTCTGCGGCCCAGGCTGAGGCCCGCGAGCTCGCCGGGAAGTTGGATAATGCCAAGACCCGCATCGTGGAATTGGAGGCCCGAATCCGGGAGGCGGAGACTTTGAGGGTTGAGTTGTCGTCCGCCCGGGATGAACTTTCATTGTCCAAGGCGTCACGTGAAGCCCTTGATCTGAAATTGCGGGACACAAACCTGCATGTCGAGGACTTGGAGAACCAGAAGCGGAAATTGGAATCATTTCTGGAAACTTCCAAAGCGCAGTACGAAAAAGATTCCACTGAAATAATCTCCAAAACGGCTTTGCTGGAGAAAAACCTGCACCTTGAGAAACAACGCGCAGCCTCCTTGGTCTCACAGTTGGCGCAGACTGCGTCGCAGTTGGCTCAGGCCAAGGACGAGGTCAATATAGCCCATCAAGCCGGACGTGCCGCCGAGATTAAGTTAAAAGATGACCTTGCCGGTGTTCAGCGCGATCTCAAGGGATTGCTTCTGGCCAGTCGATGCGTGAAACAGGTGACGGGGATCGAAAAACCGAAGCGGAAGTCAATTGATTGGATCAGCGGCGGGACATCGCGGGGCCACAACGATGGAGATGCGGCCTCCGATCTTGAAACACGTTTTGATCGGATGACGCTGGCCGAAAAATTGTCGTTTTTGCAAAAGGAACTCCAGGACTCAGCCGAACAGAAAGAGACCCTGCGCCATGATCTTGAGAATGTGAAGGGGCGTTATGAGTTCCTTCAAAAAGAGTCTCTCCGGAAGGAACAAGAGGCTGAGGATAAGATTTCACATATTCAAAAAGAACTCCATCATTCTTCGGAATTGGTGGCGCAAACCCTGCAGGAAGTGGAGAAGCGTGAAGGACAGTTGCGGGCCATGCGGAAAAGAAATGATGAGCGTGAGCGTCATCTGTCAGGCAAGCCAGCAGTAATCGAGAAGCAGGCCATCCATGCGGAAGTGCTTCATGCGGAAGTGATCGGGGTGGATGCCGCAGACTCCATTACACCCGACCCCGTGGTGACGGATGACGCCCGGAAGAAAAGCGCCAAGGGCGAAACGAAAGCGGGGGCGGGAATGTTGAGCAACATGGAAGCCCGGATTCAGGCGGAATTGAGACAATGGGAAGTTTTGAAGCGTGAGAAAGAAAATCAAAAGGGAACCTTTGGAAAATGGTTCAGACGGAAGTAATCATGACAGAAGAAAAAAATAATCAAGATCCCGAGCATCGCGGTATGGCAGGACTAACCGAGGTGTTAAGACTGCAGGCTGAGGCCTTATCTAGAATTTCTGAACGGATGGCGGGGCTGCCTCATTCGACGGGAGACACGCCTCCACAGCCCTTGGTTCAGGCCGGTGCTGCTGCAGGGGGAGGGGCGAACCTGCCTGCCCTGGCTGGTGACCGGGCACTGAATGAGGATTCACTACCTGTGCTAAACTCTTTCAAAAAGTTTCTGGACCAGGAACGTCGGCGGGGGAGACGGCGCATGCTCTGGGCGCTTTTGGGATTCACCTTGGTCTTTGCCTCTGTGCTGGCCGTGATTGTCTGGTTGAGCAGTGAACGGGTCAAGGAGATCAAAGCCGATATTCGGCAGACCGGCGCCAGGCTTGACCGTTCCAAGGAAGCGGCGGAATTTGAAATCCAGAAGGTGGCTAGCAAAGCCGATCAAGCCGCCGCCAGGAATGCCCTCGCCATGCGGTCAGACATCACCCGGAATATTCTGTGGGCCCATTCGGCGCTATCGTCGAATATGACAACGGAATTGAGCGGGCGGGACAGCGAGATTGAGCGGCTGAAGGAAAAAGTGTCATCCCTTGAGATCGATAATGCCATGCTGACCGGACAGGTCACTGACTTGGCCAAGCGTGTTAAGTCAATCGAGGCCGATTACCTGGACTTCCTTGAGCGTCGTGTGATTGAGAACCAGATCACCGAGCAGGATGCCGGTGCGACCAATACGGGCTCGACCGCGATCCGATCCGGTCCAATGACGATCAACTCGGCCAGGTTCGGGCGTGCCATGCAGTTGCGGGTTCCGGGACAATAAGGATTTGCAAAGAAAAGCGGGACAAAGATTACTCTTTGTCCCGCTTTTTGTTTTAACGGCTATGACTTATTGCGCGGCAGGAGCTTCGGGTGCGGATGCATCCTTCTCTACCATGGCGGCACGCCGGCTGAGTTTGACGCGACCCTTCTCGTCAATGCCGATGCACTTCACCCACATTTGGTCGCCAACCTTGCACACATCTTCCACGTTTCTAACGTGGAAGTCAGCCAACTCGCTGATATGCACCAGTCCGTCACGTCCCGGGAAGATTTCCACGAAACAGCCGAACTTGGTGATCCCCGTGACGATGCCGTCATAGATTGCGCCTTCTTCCGGCTCGGCGGTGATCATATTGATCTCGCGCAGGGCCAGATTCATGCTTTCAACCTTGTTGCTGAAGATCTTCACGGTCCCGTCATCGCTGATGTCAATCTGGGCGCCGCTGAGCTCGACAATACGACGGATATTCTTACCGCCGGGGCCGATCAGTTCGCCGATTTTGTCAACGGGGATGGTTACCTGGGAGATTCGCGGGGCGTAAGGCGACAATTCCTCGCGGGGCTGCGCAATCACGCTCTCCATATGGTCAAGGATCTTGAGGCGGGCCACGCGGCACTTCTCAAAGGCGGCCTCAACCAGGTTCCATTCCAGTCCGCGGATCTTGAGATCCAGTTGAAAGCCGGTGATGCCCTTGCGGGTGCCGCCGACCTTAAAGTCCATATCGCCGCAATGATCCTCGTCCCCGAGAATATCAACGACGAGCTTAGCCTTTCCGGGGGCTGTGAACAACCCGCAGGAAATACCCGCCACCGGACTGGTGATGGGAACACCCGCATCCATCAGCGCCAGAGTGCCGACACAGATGCTGGCCATGGAACTTGAGCCATTCGAGCCCATGATGTCGGACAGCAACCGGACGGTGTAGGGGTAATCCTGGGGTATGACTTCCGCCAGCGAACGCTCGGCCAGGTTGCCATGCCCGATTTCCCGGCGGCCGGGAGAACCGAATCGTCCGGTCTCGCCGACGCTGTAGGGCGGGAAATTATAATGCAGCATGAATGACTTGGAGGTCGGGCCGCCTGTAATGGCGTCCATGTCCTGGGCATCCTTGTTGGTGCCGAGCGTGACGGTGCCCAGCGCGTGGGTTTCGCCCCGGCCAAAGAAGGCCGAGCCGTGAACCCGCGGCAGCAATCCCACCTTGGAGGTCAAGGGCCGGATATCGTCCTCGCCACGTCCATCAATGCGCTTGCCCCGTTCCAAAACGTTTTCACGAACCACGGCAATGCATAATTCGTCAAACGTGGCCCGGAGTTGCTCCTTGGTGATGGTCGGGAAAGCTTCAAGCATCTTGAGCTTCAAGGCTTCCTTGATTTTGCCCACGGAGGTATTCCGTTCTTGCTTGCCGGCGATCAGGTAGGCCTGCGACAGTTCTGTGCCGACCAGCTTGCGTGCGGTGTCGAACATCTCCGTGTTGGCCGGTGGCTCACTGATCACCTTGTCGCCCAGCCCCGCCTTGCGACGGAGTTCGAGTTGGGCGTCAATCAGTTTCACACACTGCTCGTGTGCGAAACGCATGGCGGCCACCAGGTCGGCCTCGGAAAGTTCCTTGGCATCGCCCTCAATCATGGTCGGGGTATTACGGTTTCCAGCGTACACCAGATCAAGATCGCTCTCTTCGCGTTCCTTGACGGTAGGGTTGGCCACAAACTTGCCGTTGATGCGTCCGACGCGTATCCCGGCGATGGGCCCGTGAAACGCAAGATCAGACAGGGTCAACGCCGTGCTGGAGCCCACAATGTTCAGGACATCAGCGGCATTCTCGCCATCGGCGGAAAGCAGGGTTCCCACCAACTGGACGTCATTCCGGTAACCTTCCGAAAAAAGAGGCCGGATGGGGCGGTCGGTAAAACGAGCGGCCAGAATCTCGTTTTCGGAAGGACGGCTTTCCCGTTTGAAGAAGCCACCCGGGAATTTTCCGGCGGCGGAGAACCGTTCGCGGTATTCCACCTGGAGTGGAAAATAGTCAATGCCTTCACGAGGGGACTCGGAAGCGCAAGCGGTCGAGAGGATGATGGTATCACCCAGGCGCACGGTTGCGGCACCCTTGGCTTGGAGGGCTAGCAGGCCCGTTTCAAGAGTGATGGTTTTGTCGCCGATGGCGACGGATACGGATACGGGTTCTTTCATGTGTTCTTTCTGAATAGGGGCAGGCCAGACAGTAAAGTTCCCGTGCGTGTTTCACGCAAGTCGGGACAGTTTCTGACTGATTGCCAGTTCGTGTTAACGACGGAGTTTGAGACGCTTGATGACGTCCTGATACAAAGCCTCGTCCTTGGTTTTCATGTAATTGAGCAAGCGACGACGGGCACTAACCATCTTGAGGAGGCCATAGCGGGAGCTGTGGTCTTTCTTGTGGATTTTTAGATGCTCGGTGAGTTCCTCAATCTTACGTGTTAACAAGGCGACCTGAACTTCGGAAGAACCGGTGTCTTTTCCGTGTCTCCGAAACTCTTTCTGAACTGTGCTCTTAACTTTGGGATCCATACTGTATTTGAGCCCTATTCCCTTTCTTGTCTCTATTTCTCTACTTATTTGTTTCGCGGAACTATAGTATCGGGGTGCCACCTTTGTAAAGTCCTGATCCATAAATTCTTCACGGGCGTGGAGGCCAGGATATGGCGCGCTTTAATGTTATCCTGTCGGATCTGGTGGATCAGCGCTTCAAGATCAGGAAATTTTTTCTCGTTGCGTAACCGTCTCAGGAAATAGACCTCAAGACGGCGCCCATACAGGTCGCGCCGGGTGTCGAAGAGATGTACCTCGACGAGCGGATTTCGAGCGGGCGCCACCGTCGGGTGAACTCCGAAATTGACGATACCCGGGAACGCCTCGCAGTTGATGATGGCCTGGACCGCGTAAATGCCGGTCGGTGGGTGAGCCTCGTTGTGAGGATCAAGGTTGGCTGTTGGATAGCCTATTTCCCCCCCGATGTGGTTGCCATGCTTGACGGTTCCCAGGATGCTGTAAGGCCTCCCCAGCAGCGAGGTCGCCTCCGACAGTTTTCCTTCCAGAATCGCATTCCGGATGCGTGTGCTGGAGATGGGCAGACCATTCCGCCTCACCGCTTCGATCTGGTGTACCGATATCCCGCCATGTCGTTTGGCCCAGTCGCTTAATAGTGTGTAATCCCCCTGTCCCTTGTAGCCGAACCTCCAGTCATGCCCCATGAAAATGGTGGTGAGGGTTGGGATATCCCTCTCCAGTTGCTTGAGAAAGGCGTTGGCCCGGATGCTGGAAAAGCTCCGCGTAAACGGAATCAGCAGGCAACCGTCGAGGCCGAATTTCTTGAGCAGCTGAAGTTTGTGAGGGGTGGCGGTCAGGATCCGGGGAGCGGCGACCGGATTTAACACCTTCAGGGGATGGGGATCAAAGGTCATCGCCCAGGCTTCTCCGCCGATGCGGCGAGCCTCCTCAATCGTCTGGCGCAGGACGTTCTGATGTCCGAGATGAACCCCGTCGAAAAAGCCGACAGCAAGGCAGATGGGCCGTTTGCGCTGGCGCAGTTTTGACATGTGGCTAAGACGGATCATCCCTGAATAACGCCCCCGAGGGTGTGAAGGGGAAGCACCACCTTCAGTAGATCAATCTGTTGCATGGCAAGCAATTGGTCAAGCGTGACGGCTTGATTGACGTTGTAGCCTGCCGACTCCGTGCGGCGAAGCTGGGAAAGATGCGCTCCAACGCCGAGGACTTCGCCTACGTCGTGGCAGAGGGTGCGGACATAAGTGCCTTTGGTGCAACGAAGGACAAACGTTCCGCGTGGCGGTGTGTAATCCAGAAGTCGAAACTCGTAAAGATGGATGAAGCGGGGCTTGCGTTCAATTTCTTCCCCTTGCCGGGCAAGCTTGTAAAGCGGAACGCCTTCCACCTTGATCGCGGAGACCATGGGCGGAGTTTGAAACATGTCGCCTTTAAAAGTTGAAATGATCGATTCCAGCTTCTCGCGAGTAATGCCCGAGGCGTCGGCTTCCTTCAGAATTTTGCCTTCCGCATCTTGGGAGTCGGTTGTGACACCCAGCGTGATGGTTCCCTCGTAGGTTTTGTCGGATGACATGAATCGGTTGGAGGCTCGTGTCCCGCGTCCCAGCAGAATAACGAGCAAACCGGTTGCCGCCGGATCCAGCGTGCCGCCATGGCCGACTTTTTTCAACTGGAAATGGCGGCGGATCTTGTAAACGATGTCATGCGAGGTCGGGCCTGCCGGCTTATCAACCAGTAAAATTCCATCAAAAGGGTCAGTTCGGTTCATGGCGGTTCCGTCATATCGGGTTCATCCGCCACTTCCGACTCACCCGTGGCGGGGAGCTTGGAGAGAATATCCAGAACCCGGTCGCCGAATTCAATGGATGCGTCCAGCACAAAAGTCAACTTGGGGGTATATTTGAGCACGACGACCTTGGCGATTTCTTCCTGGATGTCGGCATGGATGGCCTGAATCCGGCGCAACATCTTGCGCCGCTCGTTCTCGTGGCCGCGGATGGAGATCAACACGCGGGCGCAGCGGAGGTCGGGGCTGACGATGACATGGGTCACGGTCAAGGCGGCCATGTCGAATTCCGACCTGTCAATCAGGCGGTAAAGAACCGCGCTGATTTCACGACGAAGCAGCTCATTGACTCGGGTCAGTCGGTCGGTCTTCATAATTCCATCCAACCCTCATTACAGGGTTTGGGCGATTCGCTCGACGTCGTAGAATTCCAGCACGTCACCTTCTGCGTAGGCCGTAAAATTATCCAGCCGGATGCCGCACTCCTGAGCTTCCTTGACTTCGCTGACATCATTCTGGAAACGGCGCAGGGAGACGATGCTGCCCTCGAACAACACACTTCCCTTGCGTTTGACGCGCGCCTTGAGGCGTGGCGTAATCCGGCCGTCCAGACACATACAGCCGGCGATGACGCCGCCCTTGGACATGGAGAATACCTGCTTGATTTCTGCGTGTCCGGCGATTTTTTCACGCAGGATCGGGCTAAGCAAGCCGGCCATGGCTTCTCGTACCTGGTCAACCAATTCGTAGATAATGCTGTGGAGGCGGATTTCGACACCTTCCTGCTTGGCGAGCCGGCTGGCATTTTCATCCACGGAGACATGAAAGCCAAGAATGATGGCATCCGATGCGGTGGCGAGAAGAATATCATTGGCCGAGATCGTGCCCACGCCGCCCAGAATCGTGTTGATGGAAACCTTGTCACTGTTGATTTGCTTAAGCGCGAAATCAATGGCTTCAAGGGATCCCTGCACGTCAGACTTAATCATCAGCTTGAGTTCCAGCCGCTCGCTATTTTCCTTCAGCTTTTCAAAGAGAGTACTGAGGGAGGCGCGTTTCGGCGCGGTGAGTTGAACCAGTTTATTTTGAGCTTGGCAGGCTTCCGCCGCAGTACGGGCCGCGCGGTCGCTCTGGATGATCTCGAACGCCGCACCTGCGTCAGGCACGCCGGACAAGCCGAGGCATTTGACGGGCGTGGAGGCATCTGCCGATTTCACCTTTTTGCCGTGATCGTTAATCAGCGCCCGGACGTGGCCCCAGTGGGGGCCGCAGAGGATGATATCACCAACATTCAGCGTGCCGTTTGTCACCAACAGATTAGCGGTGGGTCCCATTCCGGATTCCAATTGGGATTCAATGACAAATCCCTTCGCTGGCTGATTGGGATTGGCCTGAAGTTCCATGATTTCCGCCTGAAGCAGAATCATTTCCAGCAACTCGGGAACTCCCATGCCGGTCACGGCGCTGACGGGGCAGACAATGGTTTTACCGCCCCAGTCTTCCGGGGTCATATTCATCCCGGCCAGTTGCTTCTTAACTTTGTCGGGATTGGCTGCCGGGAGATCCATTTTGTTCATGGCCACAATAATGGGGACATTGGCTGCCTGCGCATGTTTGATGGCTTCCAGGGTTTGGGGCATGATCCCGTCGCCCGCATCCACAACAATGATGGCGATATCCGTCATGTTGGCGCCACGGGCGCGCATGGCCGTGAAGGCGGCATGCCCCGGGGTGTCCAGGAATGTAATGCTCTTTTCGCCGACCTGTACGGTGGAGGCTCCGATATGCTGGGTAATGCCGCCGGCTTCGCCCTTGGCAATGGTCGTGTTGCGAATCCGGTCAAGCAGTGAGGTTTTGCCATGGTCAACATGCCCGAGCACGGTGACAACCGGGGGACGGTGCGTCTTGACGATCGCCTTGATCTGCTGAATCACCTGCTCTTCGGTTTCTTTTTTAACCAGGGGCTTGTGTTCAATCTTCTTTTCGCGTTCAACCGTGAATCCATGCTTTTCCGCGACGCGGGCGGCATCCTTGATGTCTATTTGCTCGTTGATCGAGGCCAGCACGTTCAGGCGCATCAATTCGGCAATCAACTGGTTGGGGCGTACGCCCAGAAAACCTGCCAGATCGCGAACAATGATGGGGCCTTTAAGGATAATGACTTTGCTGCCTTCCGCAGGAGAGGCTGCCAGAGAAGGTGTTGCC
>JBAXPK010000057.1:0-14504 GCA_037132275.1 bacterium | reverse complement strand
AAGTGCGGAATCCCCACGCCACCCGCCCCTGGCAGCATGTCCTCGAGCCCCTGAGTGGGTATTTGTTGCTAGGCATGAAGTTGTTTGAAGCGTTAGACGAGAAGGGTGAGACGTTAGACGTTAGACGTGAGACGTTAGACGTGAAGTGTGAGACGTTAGACGTTAGACGTGAGACGCGAGACGAGGGCTCTTCTCTTAACACTTCACCTCTAACGTCTAACGCTTCACACTTCACGTCTCCCGTCTCACATCTCCCGTCTCACATCTCACATCTCACGTCTAACGCCTCACATCTCACGTCTAACATCTCACATCTCACGTCTCCCGTCTCACATCTCACGTCTTACTCTTCCGCGTTCAACTTCGGGCCCGCCCTCGCGTCCAATCGCTCCGTTCGGGAGATGGTTGAGAAAATTCTCGCGCATTGGCCCGGGGAGTGGAAGGATTGTTCGGAGGCGGGAGCGCTTCATGAAGCCGGCAAACTGAATCTTGCAACGGACAAGACTTTCCATGAGCTTGGTTGGCGGTCCCTGTGGGGGTTCGAAAGAACCGTTTGTGAGACAGTGAAGTGGTACAAAGATGTCCGGGACAAAGGCGTTGGGATGGTCTCGGAATTAACGCGGAAACAGATCGCGGATTATACCTGCACGCAACGAGGTTGTTCATGAAGAAGATCAGCATTGTTTCGCCGTGTTATAATGAAGAGGAGAACTTGCCTGAACTGATTCGGCGTGTTCGTGATGTCATGGGGAACCTGCCGCGATACGATTATGAGTTAATCTTCATCGATAACTGTTCTCGCGACGGGAGTGTTGAGGTCCTGAAGCGTTTTGCGGCGGAAGATGAGAAGATCAAGATTATCGTGAATGCGCGTAACTACGGCTACATACGATCTCCCTACTATGGATTGCTTCAGTGTCACGGGGATGCTGTCATCATGTTGGCGTCGGACCTGCAGGATCCCCCTGAGATGATTTGGGACTTTATTGTTAAATGGGAAGAAGGTGCGCGCGTTGTTGTGGGAATCAAGACGGCCAGTCAGGAGAACCCTGCCGTCTATTTCCTAAGGGGGCTGTACTACAAGACAATCCGGAAACTTGGAACGGGGGAGCTTTTGGAGCAGTTCACTGGGTTCGGCCTCTACGACCGGAGTGTTGTTGATATTCTGAGAGGCCTTCGTGAGCCGTATCCTTATTTCAGGGGCCTGATTTCCGATGTCAGCAGTGACATCGCAAAGGTTGAGTTTGAGCAACCCGCGCGGGATCGCGGTCAGACCAAGAGCAATTTCTACTCCTTGTTTGATATTGCTATGTTGGGGTTCACCAATCATACGAAGATTCCCCTTCGGCTGGCGACTCTACTGGGGTTTATTGCCGCAGGCATCTCGCTTCTGGTTGGTATCGGGTATTTGGTGGCCAAGCTTCTCTTTTGGAACAACTTTACCGCCGGCATGGCTCCCGTGTTGATTGGTCTTTGTTTCATAGGCTCTCTGCAATTGTTCTTTCTTGGCGTGGTCGGCGAATATGTCGGGGCGATCTTCACCTATGTTCAGAACCGCCCGCTTGTGGTAGAAAAAGAGCGGATCAATTTTGACGATGCGGATGCAGGGGGGCGTTTGAATCCGAGCGGCAAATGATGTATAGGGTAATATGCCGTGCGCAGAAATAGAACTGGATGAATGGCCTCTCGACCAGTAGAATAAGCCTCTTTCTCATGCGGGAGTCATATTGTTGCATCATACGAAGAATAGGATAATTGAAGAGGATTTGGCCGTGATTGCGAACTCGGATCTGGCGTGGTCTGATTTTGCAGGAAAGGTTGTGCTGATTTCAGGCGCGAATGGGTTTCTACCAGCATATATGGTGGAGACACTGCTCTATTTGAACGCCCAGAAGCTTTCGCAACCTGTCAAGGTGATCGCCTTGGTGCGTAATCTCGAGCGTGCCGAAGCCCGGTTTGCGACATACAGTAATGATGCCAATCTGAAGTTTCTGGTTCAGGATGTTTGTGCGCCGGTGAAGGTGGACGGACCGGTGGATTATGTTATTCATGCGGCCAGCCAGGCGAGCCCCAAGTATTATGGGGTGGATCCGGTTGGAACGTTGTCGGCCAATGTGTTGGGCACGCACCGCCTTCTGGAATTGGCGAGGGACAAGCGGGCGAAGGGGTTCTTGTTTTTCAGCAGCGGCGAAGTCTACGGCCACGTTGATCCTGCTCACATTCCTACCGCGGAAGATGCGTACGGCTACGTGGATCCGACGGATGTCAGGTCGTGTTATGCAGAAGGGAAGCGGCTGGGGGAAACGATGTGTATCTGTTGGACCCACCAATACCAGGTGCCGACCAAGATCGTCCGTCCGTTTCACACTTACGGGCCGGGTATGCGTTTGGATGACGGACGGGTGTTTGCTGACTTTGTGGCTGATATCTTAAATGAGCGCGATATTGTGATGAAAAGTGATGGTACAACGGTGCGGGCATTTTGTTACCTTTCAGATGCGGTTCGTGGTTTCTTCACGGTGTTGCTGAAAGGGCGGGTGGGGCACGCCTACAACATTGGTAATGATCGGGGCGAAGTGAGCGTGCAGGAACTGGCGCGGATCCTCGTTGGATTATTTCCGGAAAAGCAACTTAAGGTTATCACCTGTGTGTCCGCGCAGGCGCCGGGCTATCTCAAGAGCGCGATTATGAGAACGTGTCCCGATATTTCCAAAGCCCGGCAGTTGGGCTGGGATCCCATAATTTCTGTGGCCGACGGATTTCGACGTACAATAGGGAGCTTTGCATGAATTTATTTGAACTACGCGCTGCCCATCAAGGTGGCAGGCTTACCAAGCAGCAGTATATCGACGAGATGCATAAGGTGCATGAATGCCTATTTGCGTACGCTGATTTTCTCCGGGGCACTGATGTCGCACGGATTGAGATCACTGACGGCCAAATCGTCATGCAATCGCGTGAACGCGGAATTCGTATGGTCTGCAACAAGGACGACAAGCGAATCATTCCCATCGAAATCCTGAATTTCGGCAGTTTCGAGAAACCGGAACTGGATATGATGTTACGGTTGGTGGGGGATCAGTCCACCATACTGGACATTGGTGCGAATGTCGGGTGGTATTCGATCGCTCTCGCCAAGGCCTATCCCTCAGCCCGTATTCTGGCGTTTGAGCCAATCCCCTCCACCTACCGGCAATTACAGGAGAACATCAGAATTAACGATGTACACAACGTCAAGATCCATAACTTCGGCTTGTCCGACCGGATCGACACGTTGACATTCTATTTCTACCCCGAGTGCTCAGGTAATGCCTCCCTGGCCAACCTGACGTCCTCGCAGGGCGTGGAAGTTCTCTCCTGCCCGGTAAGAACACTCGACGATTTTGCCACGGAAGGTGATGTGACGGTCGATTTCATCAAGTGCGACGTCGAGGGGGCTGAACTGCTCGTGTTTAAGGGAGGCGTTCAAATGATCGGCCGATGTCGGCCGATTATATTCACCGAGCTTTTACGCAAGTGGTCCGCGAAGTTCGACTATCACCCGAATCAGATCATCGAATTATTGGCGGGACTGGGTTACCAGTGTTTCACTGTGGAGGAGGGTAGGCTGACGAGCTTTTTCAGTATGGACGAGAACACGGTGGAAACGAATTTCATCTTTCTTCACACTGCCAAACATGCCTCTTTGATCGCGTTATTTTGTCATGATAGGAAGAATGATGTTATCCCTGTGCCCGCCTGAAGGCGAGGGAAACGACGTCTCATGCATCACCAAGGGAAGGGAACAGGCCGTCATCATGAAGGTGTTATTAGTCAATGCGCCAGCGACTGTTGATGGGTGTTCCTCCCGGAGAAGTATATATTTCCCAATAGCTCTCCTGTCTGTCGGAGCCACACTTCGCGGTCAGGGGCATGACGTACGGGTTGCGGACCTCAATAACTTGCAAATTGAGGATTTTGCTCATTACCTCGATACCGTCTTTGCTTCCCAGCTCAAACTGCATAAGCCGGAAGTGGTGGGCATCGGCGGGCTCTTTTCCGGCGCGTGGCCGTTTCAAAAGCTCATTGCCCAGTGTACGCGGCGTATCCTTCCTGAAGCAGTGATCGTATTTGGCGGGATTCATGCGACCATGTTTTCGAAGGAGATTCTTGACCGCTATCAGTTTGTAGACTACGTGGTCATTGGTGAAGGGGAGGAAACCATGGCCACTTTGGTGGGGCGGATTCATTCCCACTCTGATGTCTCTGATATTGATGGACTTGCATACCGCAGCCCCGAAGGAGCGATAGTTCATCCCAAAACTCGCTATGCCGATCTTGATACACTGCCTCCGCCGGACTATTCATTAATTAATGTCTGCGATTATCAGATCAACACGGAGAGTTGGTGGTCGCCGAGGGGAATGCGAGTTGGGCAGCCATTTCCAATCCTGACCAGCCGGAGTTGTCCGAAACGATGTTCGTTCTGCTCAATGCATCTTGTCCACGGGCCGCGAATTCGTTACCGCAACCCGGTATCGGTGGTCGATGAAATAGAACGGCTCCATGACTCCTTTGGGGCTGTCTATTTCGAAGTCATGGATGATAATCTCACTTACAGTCGTCAACATGTGCTGGGAGTGTGCTCGGAAATACGGCGCCGCAATCTCAAGATCCAGTTGTGTACGCCCAATGGTGTTGCGGTCAAAGGTCTCGATCGTGAGGTGGTTGGCGCTTTGGTAGAGGCTGGACTGGTTCGCATCTGTCTGGCAATCGAAAGCGGGTCAGCGGAGATTCGAAACCGGGCCATTGGAAAAGGCCTGTCCGACGAGGAAATCTGGTCGGCGGTTAAAACCTGTGCGGAACATCCGACCCTCTTCGTTGTCGGCTTCTTTGTGCTGGGCATGCCGCAGGAAACAAGCGGTACCTTGGCGGAAACGGTCGCTTTGGCCAGCGCGCTTCCCCTCGACAAAGCGCAGGTTTTTTTCGCCACGCCCTATCCCGGGACGGTGCTGCACCGGATTTGCACTCAGGATGGGCTCATCAAGGCGGCCGACCTTCTCGAAAGCGCGGGGCTCAAGAATGACACGGACACCCCCCACTTTGTGCCGGCTCATGTCGGTAGTGAAGAATTGGTGGCGGCGAGGAAGGCTGTTCTTGATTGTTACCAGATAAAGCGAACGACAATGGGCATTCCGGAGAACCAGCCATTCAGATACTCGGCGAATCATATTTCCGTGTGAGTCTATATGTTTTCTATTGCAGGATCCGGCTGGATAATTCCCAATCTTGAATCGGTCATCTTTGACAAGGATGGCACGATTGTGGATGTCCACCTTTATTGGGGGGAGATTATCCGGCGACGATCGTTGGCTGCGATTGCTCACTACCGCCTACCCCCCGATTCATTCCCGCGACTGTGCGGTTCGATGGGATTGTCGCTTGCTGATAACCGCTTGCTTCCTCAAGGGCCTGTGGGGTTGACCTCCCGCGATGAAGTAATACAAGCCCTCTGCCACTGTCTGGATGGACTTGGAGTGGTGAATTCAGGTGAAGCGGTAGGTGACCTTTTCACCCAGGTGCATGAGGCCTTCCTGCCGGATATTGACCGTTACCTCCAACTTATCCCCGGGGTTTTCGAATGTATTTCCGCCATGAGGCAGGCTGGCGCCAAATTGGCTGTGGTCACCAGTGATACGGCGGTCAATACTTGCGAGACGTTGAAGAAGCTGGGGCTAAGTTCCTGCTTTGACGTTATTATGGGGCGTGATATGACCCCGGAGCCTAAAATCAGCGGCGTGCCGGCCCGGAAGGCCTTGAAGATGATGGGGCAGAGTGCGGAACGAACCGTATGTTTGGGTGATGCCCCGATGGATTTTCTCATGGCCGAAAAAAGTGGGTGTCGCGCCGGGATCGGAGTCGCCACCGGGCAGACCCCTATCGCGGAGTTGAGCCGTCACACGGCCTATACCGTCTTGTCCATGCAAGACCTCATTGTGGAAAGAGTCCTTTGATCAAGGCAGGATCGCGGGCCATGTGGCCCCTGGTATGGTTGTAGCCCAAATAAGGACGGTGGCCGGGCCGGGGCCGGTGATTCCGGCGTTATATGTATTGACACCAGTGGAATAATCCATGACTATTTTCGCCAAGTGAAAACTAAAATTTTGGACTGTACCATTCGCGATGGTGGCCATCTCAACCAATGGCAATTTGATCCTGTCTGTGTTAAGGCGGCATATTTTGCAGCCTTGAAGAGCGGCGTGGATTACTTTGAAGCCGGCTACCGGTATCCGGCAGGCAAGAAGGGGCTGGGGTTGTTCGCGACCTGTACAGACGACCTGCTGAATGAACTGTTTGTCCCGTCGGATGACTGCAAACTTTCAGTTATGATTGATGCGGGGAAATGCGAAACCAGTCAGTTTCAGGTTTGTTCCGCAAAGAAGACCCCGCTACGGGCCGTACGCGTGGCCGCCTATCCCTATGAACTGGAAAAAGCCACAGGCATGGCGGAAGAACTGTATGCCATGGGCTACGAGGTATTCATTAACCTGATGGCCTCATCAGAATTGTCCGACGAACATTACGCTTATCTCAAAAGTTGGGGCAAAAAGGACATACTTTCGGGGATCTATTTTGCCGACAGCTTCGGGTCGTTTGTGCCCCAGAATATTTCGGAGCAGATGACAAGGCTTCGGAGGCAGGGCTTTGTGCGTGTGGGTTTTCATGCCCACAACAACTTGCAGATGGCTTTCGCGAATACCCTGCGAGCGGTGGAAGAGGGGGCTGTTTGTGTGGATGCCTCAATCTATGGCATGGGGCGCGGGGCGGGCAATCTACCCATTGAGATCCTGCTTGGATACCTCGAAAAGACAGGCGAGAGCGAATACAATACGGTTCCTTATCTTGACATTATCGAGAGCTTTTTCGTCAAGTATTTCAAAGATATTGGGTGGGGGTATAGTTTGGAGGCACTCATGGGTGGCCTGGCTAACGTGCATCCCTACTACGCCGAGAATCTATTTAAGAACAAGCTCTACACGGTTGACGAAATCTGGAACGCGCTTCAGCTCATCAAGGAGCGATGCCCCATTTCTTTCTCGGTTGATAAGCTGGGCGAGACCCTTGAGAAACGGTTTTACACTCCGCTTACCCCCGAGCGGACTGAGAGCGTGCACCGCGCCCTCATTAACGAATTAAGCATTATTCCGGCTGACGATGCCGCCCTCGCCGGCGGTTTTCCTCTGCAAAATAGTTATAAAGGACGAAAGTTCCTAATCGTTGCCACCGGGCCGTCCATTGTGAAGTATAGTGATCAGATTCGGGAACTTCAAAAAAGGGAGAATTGTGTCACCATCGGGGTCAACAACCTGCCGCACCTCTTTAATCCTGAATTTCATGTATTCGTGAGTCGCAAGCGGTTCCAGCAGTATGCGGACCAGGTTGCGCCTGCCAGTACCCTTCTGATTCCCTCTTTCTTTGGCCCTTCACGGGTGGAGCAGAGTTTCAAGGGGAAGCATTGTTTTTTTGATGTGGTGACGCCCTGCGATCCGGAAGTGTCCCCTCTGGACGACACAGTGCAGTACTGTCTCAGCCTCAACGTGGCCGTGTCAGCCATTCTGCTTGCCTATTCCATGGGGGCCAGCACCATCTATGCCGTTGGCATGGATGGATATGTCGATGAATTGAACAAACACCTCGTCTATTTCTATAACGAAGACAGTCGTATCGAGGATAAAGAGACGGCTAATTACCGCTACGAAAGATTGACACGGGAACTTGATCGTGTTAACGGATTTCTCCAAAAAGAATCTGTTCCTTTTTTCATTTTAACACCAACTTCACACAAAAAATATTATCGGGCGCTAAAACCGTCTGAGAACCCTCATGTTTGAGCGGTTCGTTTTCAGTTCAGGAGAATGAAACATGATAGAGTTTCAAGGCAAGACAGCTTTGATCACGGGCGGGTCGCGCGGTATCGGGCGCGCATGTGCCCTGACTTTGGCCAAACTTGGATGTCAAGTTGCGGTTTGCTACCAGAGGAATGAGGCGGCGGCTAACGAGGTTGTTCAAGCCGCAAACCAGAGCGGGGTGGCCGCCTGCGCCTATCGGGCCGATGTGACCCAAGTGGACCAAATCGAAGCGTTGGTGCAGTCCGTTTTAAAGGATTTCAAGCGTATCGACGTGCTGATTAACAGCGCTGGAATCAGTCAGGTTGTCTCTGTTCCTGACCTGACCGAGCAAGACTGGGATCGCATGATGGCTATCAACCTTAAAGGGGCCTTCTTCTGTTGCCAGGTTGTTCTAAAGCACATGCAGGCTCAGAAAGGCGGCAGGATTGTCAACGTTGCCTCGACTGCGGGGCAGATGGGCGGGTTCATTGTCGGCGTGAACTACTCAGCCTCAAAGGCGGGGGTCATCTGTTTAACCAAATCACTGTCGAAATATGCCTTGCCGTATGGCGTCGCCATTAATTGTGTCGCCCCGGGCCTCATTGATACCGAAATGACAACGGCCTATCCCTCAGAAAAAGCGGGACCTCTGGTGGACTCAATCCCGATGAAACGGATGGGGTCAGCCCAGGAAGTGGCGAATGGCATTGTCTTCCTTGCTTCCGATGCGGCCAGTTACATCACGGGCACTACTCTTTATATTAATGGCGGAACGTACTTAGGATAACAAAAATATGCATCCTCTATTTGACATCTCGAACAAGAAGGCCATTGTCACAGGTGCGGCCGCGGGCTTGGGTAAAGCCATGGCCGAGGCGCTTCATGAATCTGGCGTGGAAGTCGCCATGATTGACATGGCGGCACAGACTGATGAGGTTGCCGCGCAAATGAGCAAGACGGGCCCGCGTGTCCATGCTGTTCGGGCTGATCTCAGCAAACGTGATCAGGTGAAGCGTTCGTTTGAAGAGGCGTTTGACAAGCTGGGCGGTATCGATATTTTGATCAACGATGCTGGTGCCCAGAAACGTCATAAGTGCGAGGATTTTCCCATCGAGGATTGGGATCTCGTCCTGGAGGTCAATTTGACGGCGGTATTCCAGATGTGCCAGCTGGCAGGCCGGAAGATGCTCAAGCAAGGCCACGGGAAGATCATCAACGTCGCTTCGATGCTCAGCTTCAGCGGGGGTCTCACGGTCCCCGCGTACGCTGCTAGCAAGGGTGGTGTGGCGCAACTCACCAAGGCCTTAGCCAATGAGTGGGCAGGGCGCGGCGTCAACGTCAATGCCATCGCCCCAGGTTTTATGGCGACCAATCTCACAGCGGCTCTGGTGGGTAATCCTGCACGCGAACCGGATATCCTTGCCCGTGTCCCAATGGGGCGATGGGGAACTCCCGCAGACTTGAAAGGCTCGATCATCTATCTGGCCGCGCCCGCTTCCAATTTTATCCACGGTATTGTATTGCCTATTGACGGCGGCTATCTTGCCCGTTAAATGCGTGTGGACAGGAATATACAAATGATCAAACTTTCAGATTACGTTATAGATCGAGTGGCCCGAGAAGGGGTCAAGCATGTGTTCATGGTGTCGGGTGGTGGAGGGATGTTCCTGATTGAATCGCTCGGGCAAAGTAAAGACGTCCAATTCGTCTGTAACCACCATGAGCAAGCCGTCGCCATGGCGGCGGATGCCTATCCCCGCATCACAGGCAATTTGGGTGTGGCGCTCGTCACCACCGGTCCTGCCGCCACCAACGCGATTACGGGGCTTATGTGTGCTTGGACTGACTCCGTTCCCCTGCTCGTCCTCTCCGGTCAGGCCAAATCCACATCGTTGATCGACGATACAGGGCTTCGGCAGCGCGGGTTTCATGAAGTTAACATTACGAAGATGGTGGAGTCTGTCACCAAGTATGCCGTTACGGTTCGTGACCCAAAGCAGATCGGTTACCATTTGGAAAAGGCTATCTTTCTCGCAAAACACGGCCGGCCTGGACCCGTTTGGATTGACCTACCTGTTGATATTCAGGGAGCGATGATTGACCTCGACCAGCTTGTAACATTTGATCCGAAAAAGGAATTCCCTGCTTTGTTCCGGCAGGAGCCCGTTCTCGGAATTGGTGAGCTGATCGACCAGTTAAAACGCGCCAAGCGCCCCTTGTTTCTGGCGGGACACGGCGTTCGATTGGCCGGTCAGATGGATGCCTTCCTGCGCTTGGTCGAAATGACCCATGTGCCCGTCGTCACTTCGCGCAATGGTTTCGACCTGATCAGTTACGACCACCCGCTTCGTGCCGGTTTTATCGGAAACTATGGGCAACGTGCGGCCAATTTTGCCGTCCAGAATGCCGATCTGGTCATCAGTCTTGGGTCGCGGTTGTCCTCACTTACAGTCAGTTATGAACCGCATCTGTTTGCCCGAGACGCAGTTCATGTTGTCGTGGATATTGACGAAACCCAACTCAAGCACTGTTTCATTCGCGTCGATGTGCCCATACAGGCAGATCTTCGGACTTTCTTCGATCAACTGTTGCCCGCGTTGGAACGAGAGTCGCTGTCGGATTACAGCCCGTGGCTGGCGAAGATCCATCATTGGAAAGAAATATTCCCGAATGTCCTCCCCTCGATGCGAACGCAGCAGCAGTACGTGAATCCGTATTATTTCTACGAGGTATTGTCTGAAGAGATGACGGCTGAAGATACGCTGATTTGGGATCAAGGTGCCGCCTATCATTGTGCCGCCATTGCGTTCAAGACACGGAAGGGGCAGCGGGCGTTTAGCGCTGACGGGTTCACCCCGATGGGTTACGGGCTGCCGGCTGCGATTGGCGCCTGCTTTGCCAGCGGCAAAAAAAGACTGGTTTGTGTCCATGGCGACGGTGGTCTGCAATTGAACGTTCAGGAGTTGCAGACCGTCTGGCACCATCAATTACCACTCAAGCTTTTTGTCTTCAACAATCAAGGGTATACGAGCATCAAGCACACCCAGCAGCAATATTTTGACGGGCATTTTGTCGGTACCGATCCGTCGAGTGGCTTATCCTGTCCGGACACGCTAAAGTTGGCGGCCGGCTATCAATTGCCGGCGATCCGTGTTGAAAACCATGGTAACCTGCGACAAGCGATTCGTCAGTCGCTTGATGCCAAGGGTCCCTTTATCGTGGAGTTGGTTCTTCACCCAATGCAACCCATCGAACCCCGTACCAAGTCCGAGCGCTTGCCTGATGGGCGGATGGTCTCCAAACCTCTGGAGGATATGTATCCGTACCTGGACCGTGAGCAATTCCGCAGGGAGATGATCATCAAGCCTGTGTCCTAGCTCCGGGTGGGATTGGAAATCAGTCAGGCGAGGTTGGTTTATGACAAAACTGGCGCAAATCCTAAAAGAGTATGGCGTTGCGGTGGCCGTGCTCGCAGGTTCTCTGGGGGTCTTCTATTTCGGTTTCCTGAATGGCCGATGCTTTCTGTGGGAAGACCTCTTGTACATGACCCATCCAGCCTTTAGCTACCTGGCCACTTCGTTGGATTCCGGGCGGTTTCCTCTTTGGTTGTCGGGCGTTCGATGCGGGATACCATTCTTTAGCGAGCCGTGGATATATTATCCTCCCGTTCTGGCGCTATCACTTTGGGTGCAGAACGGTCATCTGTCCTCGCTGATCACCCAGTGGTACCTGGTAAGCCAGCTTTTTCTAGGAGGTCTATTTGCCTTTCTGTTTCTTCGGTCCTGTAGGCTGAGCCTTTACGCCTGCATTACAGGCATGGTGGTCTTTGTCTTCTCCGCATTTCTGTCCCTGCGGATTATCCACAGCATTATGGGTCACACCTTTCTGTGGCTTCCGCTTGAGCTCTTCTTCGTGAGACGTATTGTGGAGCGGCGGCGGATGGGTCCGGACATTATTTACCTCATATTGAGCATTTGGATGTCCTTGCTGGCGGGCTTTCCGCAAAGTGTCGTCTATAACGCGTACTTTTTAGGAGCATATTGGCTATTCTTGGTCTGGCACAGGGATCAGGCGTGCGAGCACGAAACCCGCTGGTGGTGGATTGGTGCCGGCTTTCGGGAGTGCGCCAAAATGGTAATGGTTTTCCTGGGGGTTGGGTTGTTGGGTGCCTTTGTTCTTCTTTCAGGTTTGCAAAGTTGGGGCATGAGTCACCGTCAGCAGTTTGGATTTGCCCAGATCGCGGACCTTTCGCTTCCCTGGTATTACTTGATCCACGGGTTGGCGCCCAATTTCTTTGGCGTTATTAATGGCGACGGGAGTGGGGTTCCTTTCTGGGGGTTTAATAAGGATACGTTGGAGTATGCCACTTGGCATGGCGGTGCTTGGATGTATTGGGAATTCGGGTTTTACGCCGGCCAGTTGGCCTTGATGGCCATCTTTGTTCTGGCCTTTAATGTTCGACGGCTATGGTCGGAACGCCGTGAAATGGTATTTTTTCTGGCTGTTCTTCCGGTTGTGTTGTGGCTGATGCTGGGCCGTTATGGCGGCTTGTTCAACATTTTCTATCACATCGCGCCGGGCTTTTCGATGTTCCGAACACCAGCTCGGATTGGCTGCCTGTTCGACTTTTCGGCTGCAGTGTTGACTGCGGTGCTGGTGGATGCCTTGTGGAAGGGGCAGCCAATATTGAAGTTGAAGCGACCGCTTTTGGCGTTGGGAGGGATTTATGTTGTCCTGTTCTTCGGCGTATTGATTTATGGAGGCTCCATATTCCCAGAGTTAAATGATCCTCGCTTCTTGCACCACGCCTTAATCCAGGTGGGGATAAGTGCGATGTTTTTCGCCGTCATGGCGGTCCTTCTGGTTTGGATCAAGAGACTCGTTGAACGGCATTCCGCACCCACCCCTTACCCCTCCCCGGAGGGGATCAAGACAAGATCATGCAAGCCAAATAGTTCCCCTCCTCGGAGGGGCAAGGGGTGGGTTTCCCGTATTGCGCCTATCGGGTCAGAAGGGGGCGCTGGATGGATGGCTCGAGTGCTTGTATGGGCGCTGATAGCCATTACCTTTCTTGATTTGTATCTGGCGTTTCACAAATTTCATCAGGGGCGCACCAAGCCTGAAGAGTATTACGCTGATCGAAACGGGTTGATGCCTCAAATGACGAAACTTCGCGAACAACAAGGTTCCTTCCGATTCGCCCAGTTGCGAGATGGAAAGGTATCCGAGGAACTGGTGTTTCCGAGGAATATCGGTTACCTGTACCCCAGTTATGAGGCGCTGGAAGGGTATATCCTGTTCAATCTTAAAGAGTTTACCAGGTTAAACAGCATGACCAACGAGCAGGTTCGGTTAGGTATTCAGAATGTAGGCCTGATCGCTAATCTGGATTCCCGGACGAGGCAAGTGGGGTTGATGCGTTATACCAATTCACTGCCACGCGCTAAATTCTATCATGACATCCGGGTCTATGATGACGAGAAGGCATTGTACGCCGACCTTGATTCGGGGCGGTTGGATTATCACCGCACGCTGGGCGTTTTGCGCGAAGAATGTGTGAAGTATGGCGTCGCGAACTCTGCGCCGCCCGTTAATGCCCAGGCCCAGGCTCATTTCACTCCGGTCAACTCGGATGAGTACCAGATCTCGTACCAGACCACTGCGCCGGGAATCATTTTCATTTCGGAAAGTTTTTATCCCGGCTGGCAAGCCGATGGCGGGCGGTACCCGGTCATCCATGCCCTTGGAGCCTTTAAGGGGATTGTAATTTCAGAGGCCGGAAGCGGGGTAATTACAGTTAAGTTCTCTCCGCGGATCCTTTGGACCGGATTGTTAGTTTCTGGGACGACCTTGTGCCTGCTTCTCGTCACCTTGGCGGCGATTATGCGCAGGGAGTCGAGAAAACGGGAGGCTCGTGGAGGGTGATGCTTGGGAAAATCCTTACGCATTTCGTCGGCGTCCCCGCTGCTCGAATGCACGAAATAGAAGCAAGGATCAGTGAGGACGCTCTAATAATTCGTTAATCAGTAACCTAACCGGCGCATGTATTTAGGGTTTTACAGTTTTTACAAACGCTACAACGGCAACAGAATGTTTGTTGATCCGTCGTCACCCATCGGTGACGATCTGGCGTATCCCACCGTGTACCTAGGGCAGCGACTAAGGGAATTAGGCCATCAATATGCCACCATTGATACTGATGATCTCGACAAGTTTGATGTCGTGGTTTTCTCCGATCATCCTACTTTTATTAATCCCTATTACCGGCGGTTAAGAAAGCGAGCCGGTAGGAGGCCTTTACTCTGTTTGATGCTGGCGGAAAATCCAGCAATGCGCCCTGATAACTACTGGAAACCAAGACACGCCGCTTTTGACAAGGTGTTTACCTGGGATAGTGATCTAGTGGATGGAAAAAAGTACATCCAGTGCCTCCTGCCTAATCGGGTACCGCGTCCGTTCAAGATCGACCCAGTGGAAAGGCAACGTTTGTGCGTTACCATTTCGAGCCAGAAGTATAGCTCTCATCCGGCGGAATTGTATTCAGAACGAATCCGTGCGATTCGCTGGTTTGAGCAAAACGTGCCGTCAGATTTTGATCTTTATGGAACCCTGTGGGATCGGTGGTGGTTTAAAGGG
>JBAXPK010000056.1:0-15142 GCA_037132275.1 bacterium | reverse complement strand
CCCTCCCCTCTCCCGCCAGCGAACTGGGCCGGCATTGGCCTGGACGACGGGGCATGGCCGCGTGTCCGGCTGCCTCTGCCGACACTCGCCGGGGAGCCTACGCCCCGTCCGCAAACGCGGTATGGCGCCACGGCCGCCCTGCTCGTGCGTGGCAAGTTCGAGGTGATGGATCCGGCCCAGGTGAAGTCCTGCCGCCTGTCGCTGGACTATCTCGGAGGGGTCGTGGTCTACGTCAACGGCAAGGAAGCGGTCCGCCGCGACGTGCCCGGCGACAAGCCGAGCCTGCTGACCCTGGCCGCAGACTATCCCGAAGAAGCGTTCACGACCCCGAAGGGTGATTACGCAGGCGCCTTCCCGCCTCGCGAGCGCAGCTTGCGGGACTTCGAGATTCCGGCCGGGCTGCTACGAGAGGGGGTGAACGTGCTCGCCATCGAGACCCATACCGCGCCGGTCACGGCGGCCTATGTCAAGCGCGGCGGTAGAAAGGCCCACAGCAGTCTCCCGTGGGTGCCCATTGGTCTCCTGCATGTGCGGCTGTCGGTAACGCCCATCGCGGCAGCAACGGCCAACCTCCAGCGTCCGCGCGGCATCCGGGTGTGGAATTGCGCGGCGTACGACACGCTCAGTGTGTTTGATTTCGGCGATCCTTGCGAGCCCCTGCGCCCGGTTGCCATCCAGGCCGCGCGCAATAGCGTGTTTTCGGGCCGGCTGATGGTGAGTTCGGATCAGCCGATCCAAGGGTTGAAGGTGAAGGTGTCGGACCTTTATAGCCTTTCCACGAAGGCGAACGGAGAATCCGTCGCCCTGCGTGCGACGGCTACAGAAGAAAGGCGAACGGAAATCAATTCGGAGCAGGCCGGCGCTAAACTTCCGGCCTCCGCCTTCCGCGTCCGTTATGCCGTGGCGGTCGTGCCGGGTGCGTTACCACCGAAACACGATGACGATCTCTCGCGGGGAAAGTCCCACCTCCCCCCTCACCGCTTCGATGGTTTGCTGGACGTCATTCCCCCTGAAATTCCCGTGAGTCAGGCGCCTGCGCCGCAGGAGAATTACTATGGCACGCCCGTGGACCGGAAGTCCCTGGTTGGCGGCGCGGTGGCGCCGTTGTGGTTCACGGTGCGGGTTCCATGCGAAACGAAACCCGGGGAATACCAGGGGCAGATATCCATTGAGGCTGAGGGACTGCCGCTCACCAACGTGCCGTTGCGCGTAAGCATCTGCGACTGGACCATGACGGACACGAAGGATTTCCGCATGCACAATATGGCCTATCACGATGATATGTGCGTGGCTGCGCACTACGGGATCCCGCTCTGGTCGGACAAGCATCTGGAGATGGTCGGCCGATCGCACACATTGATGGCCGAAGCAGGTTCCCGCTATTTTCGAGTCAACCTGGAAAACCTCGTCCGCTGGATCAAGCAGCCCGACGGCAGTTTCAAGTATGATTTCACCCTCTTTGACAAGTACCTGGACATGATCGCCAAGTCCGTCGGCAAGCCGCAGCCTTTGCGCCTGCAGGCTTGGGGAGATCGAATGGGCAAAGAAGGCAAGAAGCGAGGAATGCCCGTGGCTTTGGTTCCGTTGTTCGATCCGGCCACGGGTAAGACCGAGCAACTTAAGTCGCCGAATCCGAATACCGACGAGGCGGCCGCGCTGGCTTTCTGGAAACCGGTTTTCGATGGGGTGTTCAAGCGCATCAAGGATCGTGGATGGATGGATACGACAGCCTTCGGCTTGACCGCCGACAATGATGGACCGGACGATGGCTTTGCCAATCTCGCGGAGCAACTCTGGCCGGATGGCGTCTGGGCCATGGTTACGCATGAGGTCGCAGCCGATTGGAAAGACGGCAATAATCCCTGGGTCAAACTCCGCTACGCCTGCGGGGTCTATGACTTCGGCTGGCCGTCTGTCCGCGGGTACCGCGCGCTGCTGCGGGACCGCCCCGTGTTGTTCTGCAATACCTACCGCTCCAACTGGCGCAACTTTTCACCCCTGACGCTTCAGCGCCGGGTCGGAGAAGATATCATCATGTCGGGTCGTGACGGTGTCAGCGATTTCGGCGCTGACCTGTTCATGTACAGGGATTCAAGGGGCGTCCTCCAGAAACCCGGAGGCCCCGAATTCCCCTCCGGACCGGGCTGGACCCAACATGCCATGCTCTATCCCGGCCCCGACGGGCCGGTGGCCACCGAGCGCTACGAGATGTTCCGCGAGGGAGTGGAACTGGCCGAGGCGCTCATCTTCATCGAGCGGGCTGTCGAACTGACCGAGATGCTGAACGCGCTGCTGTTCATCGAACCGCCTTCACGATCGCTCAGACGCGCGATCGAACAGGAGAAAAGGCTCAGCCCTGAACTCCAGCAACGTGCCGAAAAAGTGTTGAAAGCACGCAGCCAGGCCTTCATCATGGACTGGTTCACCCTCCGCGACATGCCCGGCGCCGGGGAGGACGCCAAGTTGCTGAACCTGGCCGGCGAGGTGGCAAGGGAGTTGGAAAAGAAATGAAGATAAACCCGCCGCCGCGGACATAACTGCGGCAGGATGCGCATCTCGCTTACGCACCCTCCGCTTGGACCGAACACACCCCCACCCGGTTCTGCCAGACGCCAGACTGTTCCAGGGACAGTCCTTCGCGCATAAGGGTTGCGCCATCCACCCGCAAGCCACCCGCCGCCTCGCCGGTCCCCCACTGGAGCGCGTACCGGCGCTTCGGATCCAGTCCTTGCAAGCGCAACCCGGACAGGACACCGGCGCCACCCAGGCGATAGACGAATACCAGACTACGATCTCCATCGGGGCTCTGCAGTTGGAAGGCGATCCAGCCTTCGCGGCACTCGTTGGGCATGGGAGGGGTCAGCAAGTAGCCAATCGAGCCCGTGATAAACCGTCTCCACCGCTTGAAGAAGGCGATCACTTCGGCAACCCGTGCGCGTTGCTCTGTCGTAAGGCCGGCGAAATCGCCGCTGAAGCCCATCATCCCGGGCATCGCGGCAAGCAGTGCCAAGTCCAGCCCGACGCTTTCCGTCGGACTCCAAACCCCGCCGCCGGGCACGAGGATGATCGGCGGAGAGTCGCTCACGGTTCGACGATACTCGGGCACCGCCTGCGCGACGGAACGGATTACGGCCCAGCGTGTAATCCGGCCGGGCGGCAGGCGCAGCCAGGCGCCCTGCGCGATCCGCAGCGCGTCGATTGTATTCACTGTATCGCTGAGGAAATGTCCATCG
This sequence comes from bacterium, assembly GCA_037132275.1. GTDB lineage: Bacteria > Verrucomicrobiota > Kiritimatiellia > CAIKKV01 > CAITUY01 > JAABPW01. Next base: position 11,909 of record JBAXPK010000056.1, on the reverse strand, counting down.
AAATGCCGCATCGTTTCCAGGTCGCCCCGCATGGCGCCGCTCGCGCAACCCTCGAAGAACGTGCCGGGATAGGCAGCGCGGACCTCGTCCAGCATGAGGTACCAAGCAGCGGAGTAGTCGGCCAGTTCGGCGCCGGAACCGTCGTTATCGAGCCGGAAATTAAAATCGATCTTCATCCACGCCAACCGGTAGGTCTCCACCAGCCGCCCGATCTCCCCGCGCACCCAGGCGTAGGCGGCTGGCCGGTTCAGATCGATACGGGCCTGCTCGCCGACTGAAACGAACCAGTCCGGGTGCTCGGCGCGAATGGGCGCCTGGGCCCCGAAGCGTTCCGGCTCCATCCAAAGTCCGAACCCAAGTCCTGCGGCGCGGACCTCGTCGGCGAATTCGCGCATGCGGCCGCAAAAAGCCGCTTCGGTCTTCTCACGCCAGTCGCCGGTCTGGGCACCCCAGTCGGGGCCGCCAGCGCCATACCAGCCGGCGTCGATCACGAAGATCTCGCAGCCGACTTCCTTGGCGGCCGCCAGTTGCGAGCGCAGCCGGGGCACGTCCAGGATTTCGGACTGGTCAAACCATGTATTGTAGATAACAGGCGCTTCGGGCTTCGCGCCGCGGAAATGATGGGTCAGCAAATAGCGATGCAAGACCGGCGCGGCAAGGTCGGGTTGTCCCTGCGGCAAGGCCTGAAATAGAATCTCCGGCAGCTCAAACGTCTCGCCCGGCTGCAGGGCACGGTTCAGGTTTTCATCGGCCAGCCCCAGTTCCACAACCGCATACGGCAAATCCGCGAAACACGCCAAGGGCGTGACCCGGATCGTCCAATTCCCCTTCGGTAAGACATGAAATACGATGCCATGACCGGCACCGACAGCGCGCATCGCGAGATACGGCGTCCCGCCCTCGGTGGTGCGGCCCGGGATATGACTCAGGCGCAGGCCGGCATGCAGTGGCTGCCACGCGCCCTGGTTCTCGCGGCACCAACTGCTGGCCTGCGTGTAGCATTCGTAGTGCCCCTGCGGGAGAGCGACGCGCGCCAGGCACCGCGACAACACGACCGGCGTGGTGCCGGTATTGATCACCGCATCACGGCGACTCACTACGCCGGTCGCCGCATCGCCCTGCCAGACGGTCGTCAGCCGAAGGGGCGACTCCCCGACGCGCCACCGGCACGTCACCGACGACGCCGATTCCTCCACATGATCGAGTACCAACTGCCCGCCCTCGTAACGACGGCCATCGACGCAAAGCAATGCCGCGCCATGCAACTCCGCAGGCCCACGGCCCGGATCCTGCCCCTCGAGCGCCAGACCACACAGGCGGGCAAGCCAAAGGCGATTATCCGCGCGGACCAATACGCTGTCCGCGCCCAATGTCATGGTTGTTTCCGAATTGCTCATCGTCGTCTTCCCCTATCGTTCCCATCATGAAGCGCCACGCCGGCGGGCCCGTTAACGCCACTGTAAGCGCAAGTCCGATCCACAGGCACGTGACAATGAACTGTGCCGAAACGACGGCCCCGCGTCAATGATAATCTCGTCCGTGCGTTTAGGAATCGTTATCCCGCAAGGACTGGCGCCGTCCGGCCAGGATCTGACGTCTTTCGTGGAACGGCAAGCTACGGGCGCATCTCTGAGTTTTGGCGATCCCCGCAGCCTCGTGCCGCAGGTGAAGAAAGTTGGAAGGATGGGCAAATCCGCCACGACCGTTCAACGTTTGCCTCCACCGGGGCAAGCCCGGTGGGCGGCTGATGTCGTTCGGGGCGGCCTAGGCAGTCAACGCCGCTGAGGCTTCCTTGAGTTGGTCGCGGATGTGCAGGTGTTGCGGGCATTTGGTCTCGCAAACGCCGCAGTCCGTGCAGGCATCCGCTTTCTTGCCCGGATCCCACGACCCCGCGCCGATGCCGGCGTAGCCCTGTTTGGCACTCGCCCATAAGTCATACACCCGACCGCTGTTGTAGCACTCGAAGATGCGGGGAATCGCCACGCCCTGCGGACACGGCATGCAGTAGTTGCAGCCGGTGCAGTAGAGGTTGGCCATCTTCTTGAGTCGCTCCAGATGCGTTGCAATCGCCTGTTTGTCCGCATCTGTCAGCGAAACAGAGTCGGCGCAGATCCGAACATTCTCCTCGACCATGGGGAGGGTGCTCATGCCCGAAAGCGCGACGGTGACGCCCGGATTCGACAGGACGAATCGCAGTGCCAGTTCCGGCACCCGTTCGATTCCGGGGACGAGTCCGCCCAGGATCGAACTGGCGTCGCCCAGTCGTCCGCCCGCGACCGGCCCCATGGCCACCACGCCGATTCCGGCCGCGTGCGCGGCGGCGATCCCCTCCTCCAACTGCCGGTCGAGCAGGTTGTATTGGAGGGTGATAACCGAGGGATAGCCGGTGGCAACCAGTTTCAGGAGGCTTTCGTTATTGTCATGAAACGAGCAGCAGATGTGCTTGATCAACCCTTGCGCCTGCGCCTTGCGCATCCACTTGGAGAGGCGGGGCTCCACCTTCTCGGTGTAGGAGCCCCAGTTGATTCCATGGTGGTTATAGATGTCGATGCAGGAGACCTGGAGCCGCTCCAGACTCTGTTCAAGCAGTCTCCACCAGGTTTTCTCATCTTCTCCGTAGTCATGATTCTTCGTGGAGAGAACGATGCGATCGCGCCAGCCCTTGAGCGCTTCGCCCACGACGCGCTGGCTGTCTTCATTACAATAGCCCACGGCCGTGTCGATGTACGTCACCCCCGCCTCAAAGGCGCGGTGGATCATCGGGATCGCCAGAGCCCGGTCAATCCGGGCATCGGCGCCCTGACCGACCATCGGCAATCGCATGGCGCCAAATCCCAGTTGAGACACCCTCAATCCCGTCCTGCCCAGTGTACGATAAATCATGAGATCCCTTTTCTGTCTCTTCCCGACCGGCGTCCGGCGGTTGATTCTTCTTCGTTCATCAGAACAGTGCTGCCGTAACCCGGCAGGCGTAGGCGTTCACCAACGGACTTGCCGGTGATCATGTCGCGGCGGCGGCCTTTTCCCAGCAACACGGTCTGCGCGGTTCGCCGGAAGTTCAGTGCAAATGTCCATGTCGTCTCGCCATCCGTCCGGGTCCGGATCAAAACGCCTTTCGGAATCTTGCCGCGCACCGCCGACCGGATGCCGAGTTTCGCAACCAGCGGGCCGTAGACCGCGTCGAGGAAGTCTTCATCGGTTTTGGCTCCGATATACACGGCCCTGCCCTTACCGTGCCGGTTCACCGTAACCGCCGGGGTGTTCTTGTAGAACTGCCCCCCATAGGTGGCCACCACTTCAGCGCCTTCGGCGTGAATGAGATCGCAGAAGGTGTGCGCCTTGAACGCGCCCTTCAGACCGAGGCTGTTGCCGACGCGCGCCTTGACGGCCTGGACATCCTTCTCGGTCAAATGGTCGATCTCCTCGGCCCAAATACCGAACACCTCGCGAAGTCCCGCTCCCGGCCAGCCGCCCCTGTGGCAGTGGTTGGTATCGCCCACCACCGCCGACAGATAGGTCATGACCAGCGTCCCACCGTTCTCGACAAAGGCCCGCAGGCGCGCGGCCATGCCTTCGTTCACGAGGTACAGCATGGGGGCGACGACCAGCCGGTAACGGCTCAGATCCTCGTCCGGCCGGATGACGTCCACGTTGATGCCTCGCTTCCAGAACGAGCGGTAGTGCGAGCAACTGACGTCACAGCAATCGCGGTCGCTTGGAGCGCCCGGTCCGGCGGTGAACTCCAATGCCCAGCGCGCGTTCCAGTCGTGGATGATCGCCACATCCGATTCCACGGTTGAGCCGCGGACCGGTTGCAGTTTCTTCAGAATGTCACCCACCTCGGCGACATCGCGGAAGACCCGGGTGTCCTCGTGGCCGACATGGTCAACCACCGCGCCGTGGTGTTTTTCCGCACCGCCGAGCCCCTTCCGCCACTGGAAGTACATGACGCCCTCGGCGCCGTGCGCCACCGCCGCCAAAGCCTCAAGACGGTGCACGCCCGGCCGCTTGAGCTGGGAATATTTGGACCAGTTGGTGCAGGAGGGCGAGCACTCCATCTGGATGAAGGGCTGTCCATGCCGCAACCCGCGCTCCACATCATGATTGAACGAAATCCACCCCGCCTGATGCCACAGGTCTTCCTGATCCCCATAGTTGGGATAGGAGTCGTTGGCGATCACGTCCACGTGGTCCGCCAGCACCGAGTAGTCCAGTCGATGGTACGTGCCCATCATATTCGTGGTCACGGGCACCTGCGGCGTGAATTTCCGGACCGCGGCGATCTCGTGACGCATGAAATCTGTGGTCTGGTGCGTCACGAACCGCCGCCAATCGACCATCAGGCCGTCCAGCGACCAGTCGGAGGCGCGTATCTGGCTCCACTCGGTGATAGTGTGGCTCCAGAACGAGGTCCACCACGCCGCGTTCAGGGCGTCAAGCGTCCCGTATTTGCGTTTGAGCCACGCGCGGAACGCCTCGTAGCAGTGCGGGCAATGGCATTCGCCGCCGTACTCATTGGACAAGTGCCAGATGCCCAGCGCGGGATGTTTCGCGTAGCGCTCCGCCAACCGCTCATTGATGGCCGCTACCTTCTCGCGGTACACGGGGGACGTGAAACAATGATTGTGCCGGAAGCCGGAAGGTTCCCGCACGCCTTCGACGGTCATGCGGCGGATCTCGGGATATTTCTCGGACATCCACGTCGGCTTCGCACCGGAGGGCGTCGCCAGCGCCGCCTTCATGCCGGCCTTGGCAACGCGGTCCATGATGTCGTCCAGCCAGCCGAACGTATAGCGCCCTTCCTCCGGCTCCAGACTCACCCACGCGAAGATCCCGACGGAAACGATGTTGTACCCGGCCAGGGGCATCATCCGGAAATCGTCCGCGATCACTCCGGGCTCGTGCAGCCACTGGTCGGGGTTGTAGTCGCCTCCGTGCAACAGGTGATTGAATCCCGGCAGGGCCGATCCCCACTTCTGTTTCTGAGACGACACAGCCACCTCCATCTATCCCATCACGACGTCAACCTTATGATGCTTGCCGTCCTTGAAGTCCGGAAGAATGCAGCCGGTCAGCGCCTTGCCGTCGACGGTCACGCTCTTCACGCCTTTGCTGACGTGGCCAGGATTGACCACATTGATCTCATAGAAGGCGTTGCGGAACTTGCGATGTACCCGGAACCCCTTCCACCCCTTCGGGATACACGGATCGATCAGCAGGCCATCGTACTCGGGCTTGATCCCGAGGATGTACTGCGATACCGCCAGGAAAGACGAGGCGGCGGTGCCGGTCAGCCACGAGTTCTTGGCCTCGCCGAACCGCGCGGAATCCGGACCCGCGATCATCTGGGCATACACATAGGGCTCGCACCGGTGGACATCGCTGATGCCCTCGCGCTCCGCGGGACAAATCGACTTGTAGTACTCCATGGCTTGATCGCCGCGGCCAACGTTGCACTCCGAAATCGTCAGCCATCCCGTGGGCTGGCAGAAGATGCCGCCGTTCTCCTTGACGCCCGGCGGATAGGAGGTCATCTCGCCCAGGTAGAAGTTGTACTTGGTGTAGGCAGGCTGCTGCAACACGATGCCGTGCCGCGAGAAGAGCCGCTCCTTCACCGAGTCCAGGGCCTTTGCCAGCATGCCGTTTTCCTTGCCGACCGAGGCCATGCCGATCCAGCCGTGCGATTCGGCAAAGATCTGCCCTTCCTTGTTCTCGCGGGATCCGACCTTCTTGCCGAACCGGTCAAACGCGCGGACAAACCACTTGCCGTCCCAGCCGTGCTTGATGATCGCCGCCTGCATTTCCTTCACCGCCGCAGCGGCCATCTTTTCGTTCTTCCTATCCTTCTTGTGCTGGGCCATGCGCATGAATTCGCTGACCGCCCACACGAACTGCCCGGCGATCATGAGGCTCTCGGGCACACTGCCGATCTTATCCTTCAGGCTCGCATGCGTGGCATCGCCCTGGAACGTGTCGCCAGGCTTGATGCTGGTCATGATCAGGTTCAGGCAGTCATTCCAATCCGCGCGTCCCACGAGGGGCAATTTATGGGGGCCGCGGTGCTCCATGATATGCTTGACCGAGATGATCAGGTGTTCGTAGAGCGTGGCGGTATCCTTGGGGTTGTTATCGAAGGCGGCCTGTTCTTCCAGGATCGACCAATCGCCGGTCTCCTTGATATAGGTCGCCGTCCCCAGGATCAGCCACAGCGGATCGTCATTGAATCCGACGCCGATGGTGGCATTACCCTTCTTGTCGAGCTGCTGGTACTGATGGTAAGTGGCGCCATTTCGCCATTGGATCGCAGCCAATTCGAGGATCCGTGTCCGCGACCGCTCCGGGGGCATGATGTGCACCGCGCCGTAAAGGTCCTGGCACGCGTCGCGATATCCGATTCCCCGCCCGATTCCGGTCTCGTAATAGGAGGTGGAGCGGGCCATGTTGTAGGTCGTCACGCACTGGTACTGGTTCCAGGTGTTGACCATCATGTCCAGGTTGCCGTACGGTGTTTCGACCTGGAAACGGCCGGTCAGTTCGTCCCATTGTTTGACCACGTCCTCAAACGCCTTCTCTGAATTCTTGCGGTTCAGATATTTCTTGAGCGTCACGCTGACGCGCTTCTTGTTAAGCACGCCGGGGGCACTGAACTTCTCGTTCTCCGGGTTCTGCGCGTAGCCCAGCATGAAGTTCATCTTCCGGGTCTCTCCGGGCTTCAGTGTGACCTTAATGGAGTGCGAACCGCAGGGATTCCAGCCGCAGGCGACGGAGTTTTGGCTCTTGCCCTCGGCAACGACGCGGGGCTCCTGGAAGCCGTTGTAACGCCCCAGGAAGGTTTCCGAATCGGTGTCGTAACCGGCGATCTTCTCGCTTGCGGCGAAATACGCGAAATGGTTGCGCCGTTCCCGGTATTCGGTCAAATGATAGATCGTACTGCCGTCAACTTCCACTTCGCCAAGGTTCAGCGTGCGTTGGAGGTTTGTGGCATCGTTGAGCGCTTCCCAGCCGCAGAACTCGACGAAACTGAACAGGGTGAAACTCTTCTTCTTCTTCCCGGTATTCGTAATATCGGTTTCCCAGATTTCGCAGGTTTCGTTGAACGGCACAAAATAGCGCGTCGAAACCCTGATCGCGTCCTTCTCGCCGGTGATCACCGTGTATCCCAATCCGTGACGGCATTCATAAAAGTCCAGGTCGGCCTTGACCGGCATCCATCCCGGCGCCCACATCTTCCCCGTCTGATCGTCCTTGATATACAGATAGCGTCCCCCCGAATCCATGGGCACGTTGTTGTAGCGATAGCGGGTCAGGCGCTGCTTGCGGGCATCGATCATAAAACAGTACCCGCCGCCCGAATTGGAGATCATGCCGAAGAACTCCTGCGTGCCCAGGTAGTTGATCCATGGCAGCGGGGTGTCCGGCCTCTTGATTACATATTCCTTCTTCGCCTTGTCGAAATGACCGTATTTCATCAGCCGCTCCTATGACTATATTGAGTTAGAACCAACAACTGGAAACCGCCCAGAACTCGCTTATCGAACGGCACAAGTCTGTACCAACGAAAGCGGCCTGACAAAGCGGTTTCACGAGCGCGGGACAGTATCAAAGACCGGCGGAAAGGGTCAAGAACCGACAGAACCGACAGAACCGATGGGTTGCATCATCATCCATGTCGGATATGATCAGAATCTTCATGCCTTCATCACGATCTTCATCTCCCGGCTCCATCCCTTGCCCTCGGCCATGACTCCCCGATGGCCAGCATCATACTTGAAGGTGAATATGACCAGCCCCGTCAATCTGCCCCTGTCCTGCAACCGGTAATTCAGGATGATGCCACCGAAGAACGATGCCGCCCTTGGTTTTTCATGGAGGAGGATGGATCCCTCAAGGAGCTTTTTTGCCGTGGATTCAAGGATGTTCCAATGACCGCTCTCCCACAAACCGTCACCCACCTTGGTCAGCCTGTTCTTGTGGTCTTTCTCGATCAGGTGGATTCGTTTGCCTTTTGGAGTCATGCCGGGATTGTTGTCCTTGCCGTCCCAAATGCCAAGCCATTTCGGCTGGTGGGCGATATAGGATTCGAACCTACGACCCCCACCATGCCAAGGGAACCAGGCCACTTTCCGTAAACCGTTAATTATGAGCCAATTGCTTCAACAGTAACGCCTTGTGAAGCCTGTCAGAATCCTCGTTTTCACCGTTTCGGCGACATAAACTTGTCGCCTTTTTGTCGCCTGACGGCCAGTCCCGGCAAGGATCGGATTGCCGACCCGATGAGAATTCTATTTCCTCTTGTCATTCCTCGGATCGAACATGTGCTCCACGTCATACACATACATGCCCAGTAGAATGAGCAGTATTGCGGGATTGTTTTTAAGTTATTACCGCTCTCCCATCGCCATTTCAGCGGGAAGAGGTATGGCTTTGCCTTCAACGACGAATATTTTAATAGCATTCTGACAGGCGAGATAAAGATCAAGGACTGGAAAGAATGGCTACAGAAATGGCCGGAGAAGGTTCGGAAGTAATCAACAACGTCAGCGGTTTAACAGGCAGGTGAACTGAATCCACCTACCTGTGCCAAACCACCATCAGCCCTTGTACCCTTGTCCCGTTGCGTCTTGATTTAAGATTTTGCCGGATGAGTCTTTTTAGCCTGCTTGTCCGTCTTCCGAAGTTGCTCCAACGCTTCCCTGTCAGCCTTGCGTTGTTCGTTAGCTGCTTTGAATGCGGCATTGTCCTTGTTGTTGAGGGCGGTTTGCATATTGGTGAGGTCAGTGATCACCTTCTGGAGGGCGGCGGCGATATCCATGTGCCCTTTGTCCGTTGCCCTCTGAAGTTCCGCCTGACGTTCTGCCAAGTGTTTCTGGATACGAGCCGACAGCTCTTCTTGACTGAGATGCTTCCCGCCTTTTTCGCCTTTTTCGCCCTGTACCCCTATTCCCTGAGCCACCGCTGCTTCAAAGTCTGTGTTGGCTGCCTGTACGCCAAACCCGATGAGAGACAGTCCGCACACACCGATAATCGTAACGAGTTTCTTCATAGCTGTTCTCCTTGTTTAACCTTAACTGTGATTGCGACTCATATTACCTACATCCGTCACATTTACTGAACGCTTGGAGGGGTGTTATTATTGTAAAAAATAAAATATATTTACACTCATGCTCCTCCAAGAGTTCTTTTTTAAAATTGCCCGACTTTGCAATCGACTGCTACGGCTCTTGGTTTTATCCATTCCCTGAACATGTATCTGATCGACCAACATCTGCTGCCATCCATATCCCTTTAAAATAGACTCCGGCAAGACTGGAGCAATCCCAGAACGCAAGATCTCCGATACTGGTGACGCCGTTACCTATCGTAATGGTGGCCAGGCTGGCGCACTCCATGAATGCCATCGGGAGATACCTGATGCCGAGTTCAGGCTTTTCCCCTCTTGCCTCCATGGGATTCCGCCCTACAATCGCCATCAAGAGACGGGATTTAGGTGAGACGGAATAAGAAAGGGTAATGAACATGCACTCCTTGAAAGTCGTAATCATTGATGACAGCCCCGTTGATCTATACTACTTGGCAAATGTATTTCAGCATCGCAGGTGTCAGGTTCAATCCTATGCAGATCCTGTCCTCACCCCCATGTATCAGTCCAACGGATGCCCGTGTTCATTGAAATCAACAGGATGCCCCGACCTCATAGTTTCTGATTATAATATGCCCGTGGTGAACGGGGTGGAGTTGTTGGAAACCATTTTTAAAAAGGGATGTCACTGCCGTCATTTCGCCATTATCTCGGGACAGGGGCTTATGGACATAGAAGAGAAAATGACACGGATTGCAAAACACGGGACAAGGTTTTTCGCCAAGCCCCTTGACCTTGACGATTTCTACGACTGGCTTGACAGGGTTGAACAACAGGTTTTCGAAGGCCATCCAGCAGAACAATCCCCGGTATTCATCCCCGCCCCTCCGTAAACAACAATGAATCCCCCCCATGTCCTTCTTGCGGCGGTATAACGATCAGGCAGATGTGCAAGGGGATTGTGGCGATTGGGTACCTCCAAGAATCATCACCCCTTATAACGGTGATTCTTTGGCGTCGTCGGCGGTGAGGGTATCTCGGCAGGAGGTCGGGGTTCCGGATGCCGTTGTGGACGTGTAACAAATTTGGGGCACAAGCTTGTCAACAGGCCCTTCTGCTTGGCTTCCTCGAATCCCGCCGCCGTACTTATGTCGCAATCCAGCAGTTCCTTACAGACCAGGGATTGGTTGCGAGCCTTGAACCTCCCGTTGAAATCCCGCACCACCTGATGGGTATGCTCCTTGGCCGCCTTGTCCTGGGCCGTGATCGCCCCATGTTTCAGACCGATCACCATGTATGCCCCCGTGACCGTCCCCTTTCAGATTTCCATCACCCTCCAACCATACACGCAAATCACCCTGGTCGCATCACACATGGTTTCCCGGTTGATGTGCTGATGGCCGTGGAACAGGAACAGGGGCTTGTGTTCAAAGATGTAATTCATCAGGCCGTCAAAACCCGTGTGCAGGCCATCCTCCCTGTCATGGACACCCCTTGGGGAATTATGGGAGATCAGGATGTCAACGGGCGGGAAGGCCGACATGAACTTGCAGACCTCTGACTGTTCATACAGGAAATGTCCCCTTGGTTTATATTGCCAAGCCCCGTTCAAACCCCCGAAGGTCATGCCGCTGAACTTCAGGGTGGTCATGTGCAGGTCGATGACGGGCTCAGGGAACGCGGTATCTGAGTTGTGGTCATGATTACCCCTGACGGCAAAGACATGGGGGCAGTTCCAGGCCTTGGAGGCTTCAAGTATGACCTGATCGGCTGTATCGCCAAGGGAAAGGATGAGATCCGCCTCCCCAGCCCCGTGCCTCCAATGCAGTTCATCAATGTCGGATATGAGGAGGAGTTTCATTCGATTTGACACTATTACCCAAGTCCGCCCATATAATCAGTCATCTCGGCATGATCCTAAAGGTTCTCAGGAAAGACATCACCATCAAGGCAATCCCTGCAATACCAGCCATGACCGACAATATGTTTCTGATCTTCAGATGCTTGATTTCCCCTGTCAATTCGGGAGTGGCGCAGGAACACGAGTCCTCTCGCCTTCTATCCATCCGGCCACAAAACTGGGTGACAATGGTTACAAACAGCAGTCCCATGCCCGTTACGAATGGGAGGGTATCGCTGTTCCTCAGTATCCCGCCGCCCCCCCTTGGTTTCATGGCAACAAGAAACCCGGCAAGAAAGCCAAGCATCAAGCCGAAAATACATTGGTAAACCCAGCCCATCCAAAATTTCATTCGATTCTTCATGGCCTCACCGCCCAACCCTTCTGTTCGGTGTTAAAATCATGAGCGTAACCCCTTCGCCACGATCTTCGTCTCCCGGCTCCATCCCTTGCCCTCGGCCATGACTCCCCGATGGCCAGCATCATACTTGAAGGTGAATATGACCAGCCCCGTCAATCTGCCCCTGTCCTGCAACCGGTAATTCAGGATGATGCCACCGAAGAACGATGCCGCCCTTGGTTTTTCATGGAGGAGGATGGATCCCTCAAGGAGCTTTTTTGCCGTGGATTCAAGGATGTTCCAATGACCGCTCTCCCACAAACCGTCACCCACCTTGGTCAGCCTGTTCCTGTGGTCTTTCTCGATCAGGTGGATCCGTTTGCCTTTGGGGGTCATGGGGTTGGATTGTTGTCCTTGCCGTCCCGATTTCCAAGTCATTTTTCGGGATCGGGGATCACCAATCCCTCAGCCGCCTGCCGGATCCTTACCACGCACCCCCGAAACAGCCCCCGGTCGGCTCCACCATGCCCGTTCGGCGGCGGGCGGCCATGGTTCTGCCTCGGGGAAATCGTTCGGGTCGTGTGGAGGCA
>JBAXPK010000055.1:0-15382 GCA_037132275.1 bacterium | reverse complement strand
CCCGACGCCTATATCGCCGACCTGGTCGGCGTCTTCCGCGAAGTCCGGCGCACACTCCGCGAAGACGGCACGCTATGGCTGAACATCGGCGATTCCTATACCAGCGGTGACCGCCGCTGGCGCGCGCCGGACAAGAAGAACGCAGGCCGGGCCATGAGTTACCGCCCGCCCACCCCCAAGGGCCTCAAGCCCAAGGACCTCATCGGCGTGCCGTGGCGGCTCGCTCTCGCCCTGCAGGCCGACGGCTGGTTCCTGCGCTCGGATATCGTATGGAACAAGCCCAACTGCCAGCCGGAGTCCGTCAAGGATCGCCCGACACGGGCACACGAGTATGTCTTCCTGATGAGCAAGGCCGAGTCGTATTTCTACGACTTCGAGGCCATCCGCGAGCCGTCCGCAAACGGCCAGGATCCGAAGAACCGCCGCACGGTCTGGAACATCAACACGAACGGTTTCCACGGCGCGCATTTCGCTGTCTTCCCGCCGGAGCTTGTGCGCATGTGCCTGCTCGCCGGCTCAAAGCCGGGCACCGCGGTGCTCGACCCGTTCTTCGGGTCCGGAACCGTCGGCCTGGTCTGCCGCGAGTATGGCCGCGAGTGTGTGGGGATTGAACTCAACCCGGAGTATGTGAAGATCGCCCTCGACCGTCTCGGCAAGGCGGGCCCGGCGCTGCCGCTCTACGCGGTGGCGAACTCCCACTGAGCGTGAACCCGGCATAGATCCTTGCGCAGGTGGCGCACCTGGAGTTTCCGCTCTGACCCGGCATCAAAATACAGTTCGAACTTTAGGTCCCCGGCGGCATCCTTGACGCGGCAATACCCTGGCCGGGTTTCCTGTTTGGTCTTGCGTTGGATTTCGAGTTTGCCCTCCCCGGCTTCCTGCAACAACGCCTTGGGGATTTCCACCAGTTCGTACCGCCAGCAAGCCGGATCCTTGGACAGACATCGCAACATGAAGATTCGCTCGTACGCATCCATGTGCCGCAGGAACGTCTCGCGCAACACCTTGAGACCGTCGGCGGTCTTGGGCCATTTCCCTTTGCCCATTTCCATGAACTTCGAGATGTGGATTTCTGTTTCCTTGATGCCTTTGTCCGCCTGGGTCTTGAGCGAGAACGGCACGCCGTCCACGGTGAGATCATGGCCGCGATTGGTGCGCGAGGCGGCCAGCGCCGCCGCCTTGCCGCACAGGGTGAGCGTCTTTTCGAGGGCATACTCGAACCGGTCCTTCGAGAGCGCCTCCTTTGAGAAGCAATGATGGATGCGCAGCACATCGCCGAAGTCGCGCAACAACCGGGCGTCCACGATGTCGGAGAGCGTATCCCGCTCGATCTTCAGGAAGGGTTTGCGGAATTGCGTCACCACCGTCTCGATCAGGTGGAACTGCTGCTCCGTCAACTCGCGCAAGGCCACCGCCAGCCGATCCACGCGCGCCAGGATTTCCGTCGTTGTCATAGCCCGGCACTGTAGCGGAACGCCGGGCCGTTCTCAATGAACTTCGCCAGCCCGGTTCGCTTTCTTCTCTGCGGTGAGCCCGCCGAACCGTCTTTCCATCGAAGCCGCATTTTCTCTTTAGCCGCCCGGCGACAAGTTGGCCATCCTGGTCGTCAGCCGTCGACGGCGAACGCCGACTCTTCAAAAACGCCAATGCTAAACAGGTTTAGCAAGAGGTTGTCGCCGTCTCCGGTGAGTGGATGGGAGTGCCCGGCGCGAAGCTCCCGCAAGGCGGTGTGGGTTGCCGACTCCGGTACTCCGGAGACGGCTACCAGCACCGCCGCCTTGAACAATGGCCCCGGCGCGTGGTGAAGCCGGAATTCCCGGCGGAGAACGGCGGCCACGCCGGGCGGAGACGGGAAGCACGGCTTGACCGCACGCCGTCCTTGAAGGACCGCCGCCCGACTGGCGGGCCGACCACCGCGCCAGCCCCCTGGATCACAGGCGGCTAAAAGGAAGACGGGAGAGAGTGCATGGCCGGGGGCGTCCGGCACAACGGGGCCAAGCGGGCGGATGCCCGCGCCACCAAGAGCGCCCGCCGTTCGCCGGGAACAAAACAGCCCGTTTCGTAAATTGCATGTTGTTTCTGAGGCACTACCAGATGTTGCAGTCGCACCCTTCTGCAGAAAAGGATAGAACATTCCGACGCATATGATTTTCTTTTTTTCGCATTCTTGGCTCAACTTCATTAATTTATTATCTATCTGAAAACGCTTAGCTCGTTCGGAAAACGGCTCAACATCCTCAATTTCAAAAACCGAGAAGCCACTATCTTTGAGTGCAGCAGTTACATCTTTACGGTAGTGTGCTTCATTGGCGACAAAAGCCAATACGTTAGTATATGCTCCGTTTGCTTTTTTAAGGTGGGGATTCCCATCCTTTGGGCGAAGTCCGACAAGCCCAATCCATACACTGTTTTTCGTTTTACTAGAATCGTTACGGATACTCATAGTGCGGACTCCCAGGTGTTTTTTCGTTTAGCCAAGTGGTTAGCGAGGTGTCACCGGAAGCCCCAAAGATTCCGCATATGTAAAGATTCGCCAAGATGACTGAAAAAGAAAAAAGAAAACAAAGTATAGAAGGACCAAGATTCCGGAAAGTATCTGACCTACAGATATATAGTAAGCTGCCTTTTGATGGTTGTTCGGTTTGCCTTTAATCTGCTTCATATCGGCCACGCCCTCGAATCCATATTTCAGCATCCACACGGCGCATAGTCCCGTGAAAATCATTAAGGCTACATTTCTGTCAAAAAGACTCTGAAATCGCCACCTTTGCAACGCGAACATCAGAATCAACGTCGTTATAACTGCGACCCGAGTATACTTAGAAAGACGAATCATCTGCATGGCGTATCTCCAAATTGTTCGATAGTGGTTGAAGTAATCTGATCCGAGCCGCGCCCCAAGAGATAGGCATTACGCCCCACTTGAGTCGGAACAAAACGGCCCCCAGTGCCGTAATAGCGTGCTGCACCCCAATTATATTCGACCCCACGCAATCCTAAGAGACTCGGAACATTTCTTCCGACAGCACCACCAACGAAATATCCCCCGACAGACCAGGCGGCAGGTTCCCAATCTCCTGATAATCCGGTCTCAGTTACGCCCAACCCAACTCCGATTACTCCAGTGGTCGCCAATACTACTCCTCCCGCTGGGGCGGCTGGGGTAAAAAGAAGACCAAATCCAACAAGTCCTAAAAACGAATTTCCTAAACTAGTATTCTGAGCTGCTTTAAGAAGGGCATTTCTATTGATGTTGCTGTTTTTACACAGTCCGAAGGGATCTTTAAAATTCGCGGTATTACATCCCATAATGGCGTAAAGATTCAGCCCTCCGGAGATGCCAAGTGGATCAGGAGAGAGCCATCTCCCGGTCACGGGATCAGCCCATCGTGCGCGGAAATAATACAGTCCCGTCTTGAAACTATATTCGCGCCCCTGCCAGCAATAACGGTTGCCGATGGCAGATACCGTCAACTCATTCCCGTTGGCACCGTAAACCGTAGTCCTGCCCCAGGCGTCATACCGATAGGATTCGACAATGTTTCCGGCTCCATCGGTCAGAGCCAGAACGGAACCAAGGTGATCTTTCAGGGCGTAGTAAGTATTGGTGGTTCCGCCATACACGGTCATGGAAAGCAGACTGTCGATTCCTGTTCCCCACACATAGGATCGGACAAGCCCACCAGTTGAATTCAAATCGGCAACAACCTGATTTCCATCATAAACAAACCAATTTGTCCCCGCCGTGCCATCCCAAACCCAAAGACGTCTTCCGGCAGCATCATATCCATACCGCTCGGCCACCGCTCCATTCGTGGTCGCGGCAGTAAGTTGATATTGCCCGTTCCACGTCAGTCCTAGCGACTGGGAATAGTCCTTACCTTTGTACTGAATGTTGGTGAGACATCCGGCGGTATTATACTGGTAGGCCCCATTGGTGACCACCGTAGGAATGACAGTGTTGGTGACATAGCTTGTATTGCCCGCCACATCCCGAATGGCGGCCACAATTGTCTGCGTGCCCATGCTGACGACCATTTGATCCACTAGAAAATTAGTTCCTGACAACACCGGCTTGACCGACATACCCCCCGGAACGGCATTGCTCACCCAAAGAGCCCCGAACCGATCATTAGCCCCAATGGTCTCGCTTGCATAACCGGCCACCGGGAAGCAGGCCATGAGGTTTGTTTCCGCCACCGTCCAGGAGGCCAACCGATTGCCCGTTCCCAGCGTGTAGCCGACCGTCACCAGCGGATTGCCGGTACTATCTAGCACCGTTTTTTTCGTGCGGTTCCCGGCCAGATCGAATTCGTATTTCTCGTCAGAAGCAATCTGCCCGTAGACATCCACATGCTTCTCGCGGGTCAGCCTATCCAGCGAATCATAGACGGGGTAAATGTAGTACACGTTAAGATTTTCCGCTATCGGGAAAACCCTGATTCTACATCAGGGGTTTTCCCTATGACAAAATGTCGCAATCATCCGTCATTCCAGATGAAAATGCGGCAGGGTTACTTCACCCCATTATTCCCGCCGACTGGCGGTTCCGGACAAGGTCGTGCGTACACGGTCACCCGTTTGGCGAATCTCATCCGTGCCGGCTCCCAAACGACGCAACATGGAACCACACATGGCCAAGGCCACCTCAGCCTCGCCCGAGAAGACCTCGTCCGCCCCGGCTGTCTCGAGGACAGGACACTCACTCAGGAAACTCGTGTTCACCAGAATATGGATCCCCGGGTTCATGGCGCGGGCCTGACGGATAATTTCGGCACCCGTCGGGATACCCGGCGCACTGAGGATGAGCGTTCCCGCCTGTTCCGTTCCGGCGGCCCGCAACACCTCGGCGTGGCTGGCATCGCCGTAGACGGCGGCTATGGCCCGCGTTCGCAAGCGCGTGATGGTGTCATGATTCATCTCAATAACCGTTGGCGTGATCGCATGCTCCAGCAGTAGGTCGGCAAGCGTCTTTCCCACCGGCCCATACCCGACGAGAACGGCACGGCGCCGGTCGGCTTTCCCAGGCTCATCGGATTCCTCCCCCTCCACCGGCGCGGCGGTTCTGTTCAGCCAGCGCCAGAGTCGGGGATGACGAACCAGCCAGGCCTCGGCCGGATCGGCCAACCGGAGATAAAACGGGTTGAGCACCAGCGAAAGGATGGAGGCGACTACCAACAGGTTCCCAGTGCTTTCGGAAAGCAAACCCATCCTGCTCCCCGCGCCCGCAAGGATAAAGGAGAACTCGCCAATCTGGCCCAACGCCAGCGCCAGGGTCAGCGCATTACGAGTGGGGCATCCCAACACCATCATCAGGGTGCCGGCGACCAGGGGTTTCCAGAGCAGGACAATCGCGAGCGTGGCCAGACCGAAGGCCGGAGCCTCGAAAATACGGGACGGGTCAAACAGCATCCCCACCGATACAAAGAACAGAACGGCGAAGGCATCGCGCATGGGCAGGGCCTCGGTCGCCGCCCGGAGACTGAAATCCGATCGTCCGACCACCATGCCGGCCATCAATGCGCCCAGCGCCATGGAAATGCCAAACAAGATCGAGGCCCCCACCGCGATCCCGAGCGCGGTGACCAGGATGGTAAGCGTGAAAAGTTCACGTGATCGCGTCGCGGCCACATGCCTGAGTATCCAGGGGATCACGCGGCCCCCGAGCAGAAAGGCGGCGGCCACCACGGCTGTGATTTTCAGGAGCGCCATGCCACACTCGCGGATCAGGACAGGCACCGAATGATGCCCGGTCCCAAGTATGGCGGGCAACAGAATCAGGACGAAGATCATGAATAAATCCTCGACAACGAGCCAGCCCGTGGCGCGATTCCCAGTCGGGGTATGCAGGCGGCGCGCATCGGCAAACACCCGGATCATGGCCACGGTGCTGGCGACCGAAAGCGCCAGCCCGTAGACGATACCGGCCTTCACGCCCAACCCGAACGCCATGGCAACCAGGGTTCCGAACACGGCGGTCGCAAGGCTCTGCAACAGCGCGCCGGGCACGACCAGGCGGGTTACGCCGGCGAGTTTTTTGAAGTTGAACTGCAGACCGACACCGAACATCAGGAGGATGATGCCAATATCCGCCATTTGCGAGGCCAACTCACGGTTGGCAATAAATCCGGGTGTATGGGGTCCGACGACGATCCCGGCAAGCAGATAGCCCGCAATAGCCGAAATCTTCAGGCGGTGCATCAGGTAGCCAAAGAACAGCGCGGCGGCCAGGCCACCAGTCAACGTGAGGATGAGGTCGACGTTGGGCATTGAAAAGGTTCCCGTGACAATTGTTCCAATACGACGTTATTTCTTCCCCTGCTTCTTGACGCAGACGGCAAGTTTGGCGGCACCGATGCGCTTGGCGGCATCCATCACTGTGATGACGAATTGGAAGGGAACGTCCTTGTCAGCCTCGACCACGACGGGTTGGTTCGCAGGATCGATCAGCAACTGGCGGAGGCGGCTTTCCAGGAGATCGGGTGCGACGGGCATTCCCGAGAGATAGGCGGTTCCAGCGCGGTCCACCTGAACCTGGATTGTTTCCTTGCGGGTCAGGTCCCGCTGGGAATCCTTCGTGCTCGGCAGGTTGATCTTAAGTTGAGAGCGCACCATCAGCGGCGTCATAATCATGAAAATCAGCAGCAGCACCAGCGACACATCAATGAACGGAATCATATTGATATCCGACATGATGCGATGTTTTCCAGAAGCCTTGGATGGCGTCTTCACGCGGGACGTCCCTCTCCCTTGGTCTCCGGGCACAACACCTCAATCAGGTCGAACACCAGGAGCTCGACATCGGTCATCAGCACTTCGGTCATATGAATGCAATAGTTGTAGCCAATCAGGGCGGGAATGGCGACGACGAGACCGCAGGCGGTGGTAATCAAGGCCTCGGCAATGCCGGCCGACACCACTTCCGGACCGCCACCGCTGTTGGCGGCAATGCTGGCAAAGGCCTTGATGATTCCGATCACCGTGCCAAACAGGCCGACAAACGGCGCCGTTCCAGCCACGGTGCCCAGAACCGGCACCATGGACTCCAATTTCCGAACCTGAGCCTGCATCCCATGCTGCATGGCGCGCTCCTTGGCTTCACGCCCACCGGCTTGCGAAAGCACCTCGGCCGACACCGCCGCGATGGGAAAATCGTATTTGCGGCAGAATTCCAGCGCCGGCCCCCGGCCCTGCTCGGCATGGAGGCGTAACAGGCGCGCCATAAAGGAACGCTCATTGACCTGAAACCGCCGGATAAGCCGCACGCGATCCACAATAATGGTGACCGAAAAAATGGACATTAACAGCAGGACGGACAAAACCGGCCACCCGCGTATCATCATATCAATCAAACTGACGTCGTTCATCGAACTCTCCCGTTGTAAATAGGCGGATATTGATTGCGCCTTGAGGCGATAAAGTCAAGCGATTGTGGTGGCAGCAACTCTCAAGGGTCAATGTCCAGACGAAGAGGCAGGGCTTGGTTTCAACGGCTGTCAGAAGCATGAACCGGCATCGGGCTCTGTTTTTCCTCAAGGTATTCATCCTCGGCGTTGACTTCCCAGACGTCCGCCTCTTCCCCCATATATTTCCGGGCCGCGACCAGGCCGGAGAGAATCGAATGATCCTGGTTGTTGTACTTGAACATACCGCCCCGCCCCATCATGGTCAGGTTCTTAAAGCCCGATACATACGCCTTCAGCTTATCCAGGTTGCGTTTATACGCCAGATAGTACACGGGATAACTGTCCGGACTGCGCACGACAAACCCGTCCGCCACATCCGCCCGCCTGCAAAGTTTCACCTTTTCCAGTTCCCGTGCCGCCAGTTCGACGAGCGAGGCATCTTCCATCTGCCACAAATCATCCTGGGCAAACGTGAAATATTCGACCGACACCGCACTGGTACACGGCGTGGCCATACTGGCCGAGAAATTCCCATAACTGGCAATACGGGCCGTGCGCACGTTGGGGGAATGCACATAGATCCAATTGTCGGGAAAAATCCGGGGATTATTGATGATCAGGTTGACGGTGACATGATTCCGGAAGTACAAGGCACGGGCGGCGTCGAGGACATCCTCTGCCGGGCGCGGGGTCATCTTCAACACGAACTCAGGAAATGGAATGGATGAGAACACATGATCCACATCTTCTGTTTCCGTGTTCCCCCCCGGCCCAACGCTGATCACCTTCTGGATGCGAGACGAGTCATGAAGGATCTCATGAACTCTTAGATTGCATTTCAACGTGGAGCCCTGGCTTAAGGGCACGGCCAGCAGGTTCTCGTAGGGCTGACAGGCCCCAAGGCGCGGGTAATCGAATCGGTC
The DNA here is from genome assembly GCA_037132275.1 of bacterium. GTDB lineage: Bacteria > Verrucomicrobiota > Kiritimatiellia > CAIKKV01 > CAITUY01 > JAABPW01. The sequence continues at coordinate 7,053 of JBAXPK010000055.1, read as the reverse complement.
GATCATGGATTTCACCCCGCCCTTGCCCTTTTTAGGGAACAAGGAGTGAAGCACGGCCTGGGATAGGTTCATCCCTTTGATCCGCTGATTGGCCCAGTCAGCACTGATGGCAGAACACGGGATTCCCCACACCTTTTCCGTATATGTTTTGAAAAAAATGTCGTACAGAACCTTCCCGAAGTGAAGCTGAACCCACGATTCAAAACTCTCCGTCGCCACACTGGCAGGTTGACGCCGGGCCTGAAGGTAGGCCCAAAGCGCCCTTGCGCTTGTCAAGACTCCCAATCCCTTAAGTGCAGAAAAAGGCTTAAGTGGGTAGTCAAAAAAAGAATCTGCATACAAGATACGGGTCAACCGATTTACCGCAACAACGTCATTGCCCAAAACCTTGTGCCAAAGCTGGTCCACTTCATGGTTTTTTGTGAAGAAGCGGTGCGGCCCAATATCAAACCGATGCGCCTTCCACTCAAATGTCCGGCACAGGCCTCCCGGGCGTGATTCCTTTTCCAAAATTATACTGGACTGGTTGTGCCGGGAAAGTTCATACGCACACAATACCCCGGCAGGACCCGCACCAAGAATAATTGGATTGTTGCTCATATTTGTTTCTGCATTGAAAATCCAATCCCTGCCCGATTATTGCGTGTTTCGGAATACTGGAAGGCCAGGCGAAATGAAACGCTTATTTTTCGGCATATTCCTTGGATGAGGCGATCAAATCGAGGTCGTGATTCGCGCCCATCGTGTTTTCGGCGGCGCGCAATCCCATTTCAATGTAATAATCCGCACTCGTGTACTTGTACCGCCCATTGCGCCCGGCCAGCTGAAGGTTCTTAAAGGCGCCGAGATACTCGAATATTGTTTGCGTGTACTGCTGGTAATCATGCACATACAGCGGATAGGCTTTCTTCAGCCGTATCACCAGCGAGCCACTTACGTCTTGCTTCTGGATCAGGCCTAATTCCACAAGCCGTTTTGTCGCCCGCTCGACGAGAACGGGATCCGCCTCCTTGAACACCGGCTCATCCTCGAAACAAAAGACCTCAACCACAAGGCTGGTCTTGCCTTCCGGCGCCATCTTCTTGCTCCAGTTTTTCGGCTCATGAAAACGGCTGATGAAAGGATCAGTTGGGAAATAGATCCAGTGATCGGGAGTCACCTGTTCCCGGTCGAGCGTCAGGAAGATGATCACCATGTCGCGATATTTCAGATTGGCGGCGGCAGCCAGGACTTCCTTTGGCGCCGCCGGGGAAAGACACTTCACGAGTTCGGTAACGGGAATTGTGCTGATCACTTGCTCCACCGCAGACCTGTATTCAACCCCATTCTTCTGGCACGTCACATGCGTAATGCGCCCGTCATCATGCTCGACTTTCACGACACGCGCGTCCACTTCCACGGATCCCGAGGGAAGGGCCTCCGCCATAGACTCATGAATCCGACCAAACCCACGGCTGGGATAAATGAACTGACTCACCAACGAGGCGGGCGCGTTCTTTTTGATGAACATATTCTTGAGCGCCTCCCGGAATGACATTCCCTTGATGCGCTGAGCCGCAAAATCCGCCCCCAGTTCGGAACAGGGAATGCCCCATACCTTCTCGCTGTACGGCTTGAAATAGATTTCATAGAGTCGCCGTCCGAAGCGGCTCACCACCCACTGTTCAAAGGTGACTTCAGGCGGAGTATGGAAGAGTTGCGTGAATTTTTCCGCCGCATAACTAAACGCCACCGCCATGGAGGTCACGGGGCCCAGCGCCCCCAGCGCATTGAAAAAACCGAGGGGATAGTCGACAAAACGGTCGTTCAGAAAAATCCTGCTGATGCGGGAAACGGTAACCATCTCTTTCCCCAGCAAATCATCGATCAGTTTTAGAACTTCTTTGTTGCGCGTATAGAAACGGTGACCACCAAGATCGAAGAGAAAATCGTGGAAGTGAATCGTGCGTGAGGCGCCCCCAATGTCATCATCGGCCTCAAACACGCGAACCGGCACATTTTTGCGATGCAACCAGTAGGCGGAGGTCATTCCCGTTATTCCGGCGCCAAGAATTGCCGTTTGAATCTTATCATTATTTGTATCCATAAATTGCTTCCTTATGCTCGAATTCTATCGGGATACAACGTCCCCGCACGTTCTGCCACGTGTCGCAAACTGCGACAAAGTCCTTTCCAAAATATCCCATGCCGTCTCGCCGGCATTGCGCCGCAAAATATACCGCAAACGCCAGGGAAGCAGCGCCGCCTTCCCCGGATCTGCGAGTTCATGCAGATGAAGAAACATGATGGCCGACTCCGGCGAAACCAGCTTCTCTCCTACAGGCGCCAATAGCCTTAAATAGGTCAGACTAAGTGGGATCAAACCTGTTCTCAGTGACGTTATCGGAATCTCCACGATTGTTCCAATCTTTTTCAATCTCCAGGAGTCCGGACCTTGGTTTTTCAAAGAGGGGGCCACGGCGCCAAGGGACGAATCATATCTGTATCCAGCCTGCTCCAGTAACTGAAACCATCCCGGTGGCGTTTTGAGAAACGGCGCCCTGAATCCGGTCACCGGTTTCCCGAAAAAAGCCTCCAACTTCCGGCGGGATTCGACGAGTTCGCGGATCACTTCTTCCTGCGGCAATTCCGTTAGCACACGGTGCGTCAACCCATGCGAGCCCACTTCGTAATCTGCTAATTCATGCTTCAGCAACGCCCCGCAACTTTCCAGCAGGTTAGCCACGACAAAAAAGGTCGCAGGCATCTGAAGCCGCCGCAACATCTCGCAAAACCGCGGCAACGTTTGAAGAATACACTCATTTCCGGAAATTCCCCAATCCGGCTCCACATCAACGGTCAGCATAAAAGGGGGGCGGTTTTTCATTTCACCAAAATCCTCACAGGCAATTGGACTGCATTTTTTTTCACGGGAAGAGCGGTGTCACCCGGCACACGCTTGTGATTCGTTCGCTCCACCAAACCAATCCAGATTTGATACTCCCCGGGAACGGCGAGATCAGGAATCGTCACACTGCGGTGTTCAATAAAAATCTCAGAAAAGGGTTGATACTGAAGCGTTGTGTCCTGAATCTCCGACAGCAACACATGATCGTTCTGGAACAAAAAGTCCTTGGTCTTGATGTGAACGAACGCCTCCCATCTATCCGGATCCACGTTCGCCGGACATTTCCAGTAATAGGTGATCGGGATCGTCTCTCCCCGTTTTACCGGGTTCCCCGCCAACGTCCCATTTGTCCCGACAGTGAGGCCCAACAATTCAACCCCATTATGGAAACGGACATGCCCGAGAACGGTGGGCTGCGTCATGGCTCTCAGAACCGCCGCATTCGAATTCGCTTCCGGGAGCGCCCCTTCCAACATCAACGCTGACACCAAGGCTTCCCGTGCGGGATAATGCATGGGATAATTATCGACCGCCTGCCGAAGCGCCTCGAGGCGAGACTGGCGGTTTGCCTCGCCTGTCTGCTTGATAGCCGACTCGTAAAGAACCTGTGCCTTGACCTTCGAATGCTCGACGCCAAAGCAGCCATGTTCCGTCCAGAAAGCACGGGGATAGACCGCGCCGGTGAGCGACAAGCGGTCAGCCGGGATCACCAGAAGGGTGATGGCTCCCAGCGGGACTTCACGCCATGTCAATTCAGCCCGTTGCAATATCTCACGGCTCCTCGGCACATCCCGGGCATCCATGAACAACCCTGTGTTTTGGGAAAACACCAGCGAATAAGGATTCTTTGAATCCATCTGAGCCATTTCAGGGAGAGTTCGCGTAAACAGTGAAGGTATCAGAGTGGAAACAGAATTCGACGTCGCAACGTAAAGGCGTTCAGCCAGCCACCGGGGCGCGTAGAAACGGGTCAGCCCCTCGCGATGAAGCGCCTCCGCACATGAGGCAACAATCGTGGCGGAAATTCCCGCAGACTCCCATCCTTCACCCGGCTTTCCCGCACCCGTTTCGTCCGCCTCCATAAAGAGGAGTTCGCCCAGTTTCACCCGTTCCTGCGTATCCCGTGGGACGGGGAAAACCAGACGCACCTCGGTAATGCCCCCTTCCGGGGATTCAAGCCTGAATTCCTGTAAATACTGGCACCCATCGAGCATGACATAGGATCCAGACCAAAAACATGCGGTCGTTTCCACGGGGGGTAACAGGATTCGCCAAGGCGAATCCGATCCCTTCCTTCCTTCAATGGAGATTCGCCGGGGATACAAATTATTCAGACTAAACAACCGTATTCCCCGCACCCGAACCGGACGCGCGAAAGTCACAGAGAGGATTCCCGGAGACGCCACCGTGGGCAGGGTGGCCCATGTGGTATCCATGATGGAATCCACCAGAACCTTGGTGCAATCCCCCCCCTGCTGATCCCGGACTGACAGAACGTCCTGCGGATCCAAATACCGCCACTTATTGGAGGGCGGGGTCAGGCCATAATCGACCCAGAATTCACCAAAGGACCTCTGATGGCTTGAACTTCGCGTTCCTGCCAGGAATGCAGGCAGGTTGCCATAACCGTTTAGATAGGCACGGCGCTCGGCGAGTTCCACCCGCCGGGCATAATCGGCACGACGCTCCAAAGGCAGGGCGGCAACACAAAGTTTTTCATGGGAGGCGAAGTTGATCCAATGGGTTAAGTAGAAATCGCCGGCGAAATTGCCATCGCAGAGAGGGGCCACTTTCGTCTCCAATTGAGCGGCCACCTCCCATTTCGCCCGATCCGCCGCCACCCCGTCGAACATCTTCGGAAGCAGAAGAATGTGGGGTGGAATGACCAGGATAAAAGCGAGCAAGCCCCATGGTATCCGGAACCTTTGCAGGATCCGGTCGCAGGCCACCGCCACCATGATGGCCACCGCCGGAAAAACGGGGAGCAGATACCGGGTGGCGTTCACACGGACAAAGGAGGATGTGCAGTAGACGGCCACCATGGAAACGAACAAAAACACCGCCGCCATCCTGAAGAAGAACCGGTCATTTTGCTCTTTTCGGATCCTGTCCCGGATCAACAATCCCAGAAACAATGATATCAGGCCCAGAAACACAATAAAACGGGTTGCACCGAACCATGAAATTCCCGGGCTCATCTCGACAAGCCATTGGAAAAGTTCCCAAAATCGTGAAATTCCCAATAAAAATGGCGCTTTCCCCATAGAGTCGCAGAAATCCAGGGATCCCCACTGGTGTGTGATATTCCACGCCAACCATGGAAGACTGCCCAGGAGAAATCCCACCAGGGCCGGAATCAAGCCCGTCCGCACCATACGCCATCGGAACCCGGCCACCAGCACCATCGAGGCCGCCAGAAGAAACACCACCGCCAGTTCCGTGGTCCACCAGGCCACACCCGCTGCCAGTCCCATCACCAGATAGATCCACCGGGAAATCGGTTCCCCACGGCCTTCCCCGGTTGCTATCCTGCATGACAACCACAGCGCCAGAAGTCCCCCCACCATGAGATTCATATAGCCACCGCGCGGGGCAACGGAATGGTGGAGAAGCGTATCGGAGCCGACGAGACAAAACAGCATCGCCAGAACCCCGGCACGCCGGCTGCCAGCGTCCCGGCCGAATAGATAGAGCAGAGGAAGAAGAAGCGTCCCGACCAAGGAAGGACTCAGGTTGACTACAAACACGGAGACATCAATATGGAAGAGCCTCGCCAGCATGGCCGCCAGAGCCGGCTCCAAACTTCCCATATAGGCCACTCCATAGGCGAACACAGGATAATCAGCGCCTTCCGCCATATGGCGGGCCATCAGTCCAATAATACTGAAATCCCCATTGTAGGCGGAATACCTCATGGCCCACGCCATGCAAACCCTGATCACCAGCCCGATCCCCGTGATCACGGCCACGCATAAAGGCCAACGCCACGCCCATAATTTTTCCCGTAGCGCCGGATTCATGGAACGACCTCCTCACACGGAATAACGCCGACGTCATGAATCGTCCATGCCCGATTGGTACGAGGTGCTGCCAACTCAATTTTCAAGCCGTGGGTTTCCACGGGCACGGGTAACTCAATCCTTGCCATTTCCGCATAATATACCGGGTGCCCATTTTGAAGCTTAAACGGATCTGATAGCTCATGAAGCACATCGGGAAACTTTTCCCATTTATCATCCGCAAGATACGAGACATAAACCGAACCTGCCGCATCCTGGGGGAAACGACCGTAATCAATCACCACTTTCCCTATTTTCCGGGGGGTATCCCATTCCACCGACACCCACATTCCCGTGGTTTGATAAGAACCATTACACCGCCAAAAATCAGATCGACGCCCAATCATATGCGCGGCATGTTCCGCGTTGTGGCTCGCATCAGCTTTTACAGGCTGGATCCTCTCTCCCTCCCCCGGTGGGAGAACAAAATGCGAATATACCACATACTCACCAAGCGCCTTTTTTCGGCACAGCACCTGCATGCTTGCCAGATCCCTCTCAAAGGCGGATGAAGAAAACCAGCCCTCCCGCGAAAGTACAAAGGCCACATGCGCGGCTGGATCAACTATCGTCTCCTTATAAGGAATGGGCCAATCCGGGAAACGCTCGTTGTAAACCTGACTGCACACAATACGTTCATCGGTTGCAAACGTAAGCCGATAGGCATCCGCATAACTCGCGTAGGCATGGCGAATCCCCTGCTCGTCCAAATAATTAATGACCGGAGTCATATCATGGGAATCTAACCAGTCCGAAAAATCAGGATGCGACCATCGCATGATGAGAGCCGACGAATTAGCGGCATTGAGCCCTACAATCAAAAGGGTCAGCGTTCCCAGCACGATTCGCCCCCACTTCCTGAATTGGGCATAGAGATAAATGACGATAAACGGAAAAGCCCAGACAAGCAGCAGGAGATAACGATAGGTTTGGGCATGGGATCGAGTGCTGAACAAAAACATCAGCAGGCACATCCAGGAAATTCCTGCAAACAGCAACCCCATATCCAGCGAAGGCCAGCGATCCCGTCTATATCGGATATAAGCCGCATGGAACGCAAAACCGGTTGCCACCACCAAGAGCGCCAGCCACACCCACCCAAAAATC
>JBAXPK010000054.1:0-15646 GCA_037132275.1 bacterium | reverse complement strand
CCTTCTCGGTGACGGCAACGCCTCCACGCGCGCCGCCAAGGTCGTACTCGAGGAAGGAACTCGGGATCTGAAACATTTCAGATTGACACAAGCGCCCCCGAATGGCACTAATTGCGCCCAACAAAAAGAACACGCGTTCAGCATCTCGGAACACGGTTAAATTCCGTGACGATCCCGTCGCTGTAACCGGGGACTGGATGTGACAGGAGGGAAACCTCATCCACTGGCGTGATCGCTCCAGGAGCGACTCGCGCGGGAAGGGCGTCACATCCGGAACGATCCGGAAGTCAGAAGACCTGCGGAACGCGAAATACGTGAAGCCTGATGGTAAAAGGTTTCGGAAGGTTGCATGGGCAGCCCGCCGAAACCTTTTTCGTTTTGGCGGCCTACCCGAATGCGGCACAACGACAAGGATCGCTGTAAATGAAACGCACATCTCGAGTCTCGGTCAACCATTCAGCAAGCACAACAACCCCAAAACAACAGAAAGGAGCAGGTCAAACACATGAAAAGCAAAACCCAAAAAGGCATCATCGCCACACGGCGGAAATGCCGTCCCACAGGGGCGGGGCTGTCGCATTACATCCTGATGCAGCCAACCGCCAAAAAGAGCAAGTAAACCCGTCTGTTCAGGCGGCGGTTCCCTCGCGGGGCCGCTACCTGAACAGCGGCACCGGGCCCTCCCTCCACCCGGTCGACATCGGTCATGCCGACTATCTGGCTTTGGTCGATCCGGACACCGCATTCTGGTCGCTGGTTCCCAAAGCCGACCTGTCCACGGTCATCGGGGATGCCCGCTTCCTGGCCACCTATCGCCGGAAATCCCGCGAGTTTGCCAGCGAAATGCAGAGGTTGCGGTTCGGGCTGAAACCCAATGCCGTCTACGTCAACCCGACCACACGATGCAATTTGAATTGCCAGTATTGTTATATTCCCCAGGACATGCGCCAGAATGGCGACCACATGTGCGAGGAACGGATGTTTGCGGCGCTGGACAAACTCCAAGTCTATTACCGCACCACACTCCCCAAAAACTCCCGACCCCAAGTCGTGTTCCACGGCGCCGAGCCCCTGCTTAACAAAACCGTCGTCTTTAACGCGATCAAACGGTACGGGGACCAATTCCGCTTTGGCATCCAAACCAACGCCACCCTGCTGGATGAAGAGGCCATTCAGTTCCTGACCTCACGCAACATCAGCATCGGCCTTTCCCTGGATGGCCACACGCCGCGTATCGCCGACCGTACCCGCGTGGATTGGAATGGACGCGGGGCCTTCGAGACCGTTGTCCAGGCGATGGATCGCCTGCACGGCTATCCCGGTTTGAGCGTGATCTGCACCGTGACGGACAGGAATCTTCCCCATCTGGCCGAGATCGCCGACTTTCTTCACCAGCACGAGGTTCCCACCTGCCTGATGAACGTGGTCCGATGCACACTGCCCGCCGCCCGCACCATCAAGCCGGATGACTCGAAGGCTGCCCAGGCGTTCACTAAAGCTTTGGATAAAACCTACGAAATCTACCGCCAGACAGGCCGCAAACTGATCGTCGCCAACTTCGCAAACATCCTCATCAGTATTCTGGCGCCCACCGCCCGGCGATTGATGTGCGATATTTCACCGTGCGGCGGGGGCCGCTGTTTCTTTGCGATGGATCCAAGCGGTGACCTTTTCCCCTGTAGCGAGTTCATTGGGTTGCCCGCTTTCAAAGGGGGCAACGTGTTTAAGGATTCAATCGATACCGTGCTCCAAAGCGACGCCTTTCGCGCCGTGACCGGGCGGCGGGTGGAAGATATCGAGCCCTGCCGCCGGTGCGCCATCCGCCATTTCTGCGGCTCCCCCTGCCCCGCCGAGGCCTACGAGGTGCATGGCGCCATGAACCGTACGGGCAGTTTCTGTGAATTCTACGAGGAACAGGCACGATACGCATTTCGGGTAATTGCCGACGGCAAGCAGGACGCCTATCTCTGGGATGGCTGGGACAAAGGCACCACTGAAACCTTCCGGTGGAACCTGAAATAAGACATATTGACATCCGCTCCGCTTTCAGGCTTTCATCCTCCATATGCGGCGGACGTTGTCATATTCCTTGATGGGCTTATTCTGGGCCATGGCCGTATGGGGGGAACCCGACACCAATTATCTTGCCGGATTCAACTGGCCGATAGGTGAGAAAATCACTTATCGCATCTATTGGGGTTATCTCCCCGTAGGAACGGCCATCAGTTGGACGGAATGGACGGAAGTCGAGGGCCGCAAGCTGCTGGCCATCCGCCTCCGCACGCTCTCCAACAGGGTGGTCGAGAAAATATATCCGGTTGACGACACCATTGAGAGCCTTGTTGACCCCATCACGTTTCTTCCTGTCCGCTTCGCCAAAAATATGAGCGAAGGAACCCATAAGTACAATGAAGTCACCGTGTTTGACCGAACCAACCTGGTCGCACGCTGGGAATCCAAACTCACCGGGAAAAAGCGGACATTCATCATTGAGCCGGAAACCCGGGATATCCCCTCCCTGATGTATCTCCTGCGCACCAACACCTTTACCGTCGGAAAGCGGGAACATTTCAGGGTCATGGCCGATGAAAAAATCTACGACCTCTGGGTGAACATCCAGAAAAAGGAAAAAACAGACGTCCCCAACTATGATGAGGTCGCCAGCATCAAAGTAGAACCCGAGGCGGCGTTTAACGGACTCTTCGTGCGCAAAGGAAAGCTTTGGGTCTGGCTCTCTGATGATCCGCGCTGCCTCGCGACCAGAATCGAGGCCAGCATCCCGGTCGCCAATGTCCGGGCCGTGGTTGTCCAAGTCGAGGGGCCCGGGAAAGATTTTTGGATCAAACAACAATTATCCACGAAGCCTCCTTGACGTTGGCCAGTGAATGAAGATAGGCTACACAAATATGTCAAACGTACACCAGTCTCCCGTAAATCTGACATACCGGCTCGCCAGCCTGTCCGCGACTTTGGAAAAGCTTGAATCCAATCCCCAAGCTGAAAACGAAGCGCGAAGACAGGTCACTTTACTGCGCGCCTCAAGTGAATTTCGCGGCATGGAGACTCTTCTCATATCCGCCCGCAAGGCGGAGCAGGCGTCCTCTGCGGAATTCCCTGCGCGACTCCGCGATTTGATCTCGGACATCCAGTTGGAAATTACGCGAACCCCCAACGCTCCCGCCCTTGTGCTCATTGTTTCCTCGGATGCCGCTTATGCCGCACGCCTGTCAGGCAGCCTGAATACCAGCCGTTATCGGTGTATCGTGGCGGAGTCGCCCCACAAGGCGAAAGACGTTCTATCCCACTCATCGGTGGCATTCTGTATTGTAGACATCGTGCTTGCCGACATGGATGGTCGCGAGTTTATCGCCGACCTGCGAACCCGGCCTGAAACGGCCATACTGCCCGTCATCGCAATCACTCCCTCCCCCCCCGAGAATCAGGACTATCAGTTTTTTCCCGTTCCGGGCGCAGATGGGGTTTTCAAAAAAAACACGCCTCTCAAAGACATCGCAAACTATCTGACACTGCGGCTTAAAAGAAGCCATATAAAAGGACTGCAGGCACGCCGGGATCCGGTTACCGGCCTCCCCAACCGGGCCGCCTGCTACGAAATCTATCGCCAGCTTCAGCACTCACTCCAACAGAACGAACCGGTGGCTTTCGTATTGGTCGGCATCCTCCGGTATACTACGGTTATGAATGAATGCGCGCCCGCCGATCGCGACGAGTTGCTTCGCCTGATCGGAGTGATTCTTTCCTCCTCATTCCGGGCTACCGACGTGGTGGCACATTGGAGCGCCTCGGAATTTGCCGTTATCCTGACAGGGGAAGACCACTTCGGCGCGATGAAGGCTATTGAAAAAATGTTTCCTGCCCTGAATCAGTTGAGCATCAAAAGCTCGTCGGGGAACACCATCCCTGTGACCCCCTGCATCGGGTTTACAGTCAACACACCGAACACCTCTATTGAGGAGGCTTCCGTCCGGGCGGAAAGTCACCTCTACATGGCTTTCAGCGAGGCCGAATTGCCCTCGGGCGGAAAAAGAATCATCTCCGATTCCCTTTCCCTGACACACCACAAAGCACCCATCGCGCTTTGCCTGAGCCAAGCCGCCATGGCGAAGGCCATCAAGCAGATTTTGGAACACGAAACCTTTTGCGTGGAAATGTTCCCGGACACAGAAACCGCGTTCCAACGGATGTCAGAGGTCCGCTTTTGCCTGCTGATCGTCGATGATGACCTTCCCGAAGACAGCGGGTTTCATCTACTGCAGCGCCTGAATGAACAGCCTGACGAAGGCTCCTTGCGCACCCTCATGATCATTAGCCGAGACTCAAGTATTGAACGCGTCATGAAATTGGGCGCCAGCGACTATGTCATCAAGCCGCCGATTATGCCGGCCTTTCTCACCCAAATCAGGCGCGTACTCTGGCATAACCGCTCTAAAAAACAGACACCGGGAATGGCCATTATGGTGGTCGATCATGAACTCCCGCAACTGCTGTTAGTCGGCACGACGCTTCATCAACTCGGGGCCTGCCAAGTTCTGTTGGCTAAAGGTGCTTCCGACGCCCTGCAGCGCCTTAATAATTTAATTCCTCAATATCTGATCGTGAGTCATCCTCTTCCGGATATGACGATCGAAGCCTTCATCAAACAGATCCGGAAGAATGTGCGATTGAAAGACGTTAAACTCATAGTGGCCACCCGTGACGCAACCTTCGCCCTGCCAGACCATGACGCGACTGACATTCTGGGCAAAGTCTCACTCCCCTTCAAACCAATGACCCTCATCAAGGAGTTGCAGACCCTAATTCCCGGTCTCCCCACGGCCACGCCGAAGCGTGCCGCCGTTGATCCCAGCCTGCTGGAAGTAGAGATCCAGCGTGTCCTGACACTCAAGGGGTAGGATCGCATCCTTGACTTGCCTCTTTTGCCTGATCGTCTGTATAGTGACGACATGAAAACACTGATATCCAAGCGCATTCTGGTTACAGGGGGAGCGGGCTTCCTGGGATCCCACCTGTGCGAAAAACTTCTGGCACAAGGTCATGAGGTCATCTGCGCCGACAATTATTTTACCGGTTCAAAAGCGAATATCGCCCATCTGCTTCAAAACCCGTTCTTTGAACTGATGCGACATGATGTGACATTTCCGCTCTATGTGGAGGTAGACCAAATTTACAACATGGCTTGTCCGGCCTCGCCCGTTCATTATCAATATGACCCCGTGCAAACCACGAAGACCAGCGTGCATGGAGCCATCAACATGCTCGGGCTTGCCAAGCGCGTCCGCGCCACGATTCTCCAGGCCTCCACCAGCGAAGTCTACGGCGACCCGCAGATCCATCCCCAACGCGAAGATTACTGGGGCCACGTGAACCCGATTGGCATCCGCTCGTGTTATGACGAAGGGAAACGCTGTGCCGAGACGCTTTTCTTCGACTATCATCGCCAGAACAGTGTCCGCATCAAGGTCGCACGCATCTTCAACACCTACGGCCCACGAATGCATCCCCATGATGGCCGCGTCGTCTCGAACTTCATCGTGCAGGCGCTTCGTGATGATCCCATCACTATCTATGGCGACGGAAAACAAACCCGTTCCTTCTGTTACGTGGACGATCTGGTCAACGGCCTGATCAGCCTGATGAATACACCTGATGAGGTCACCGGCCCCATCAATATCGGCAATCCCGGCGAATTCACCATGCTGGAACTGGCTGAAAAAGTCATCAAACTCTCGGGCTCGAAATCCAAACTGATTTTCAACCCCCTTCCCGCCGATGATCCCAAACAACGGCAACCGGATATTTCTATCGCCAAAAAAACGTTGAACTGGCAACCCACAATCCCGCTCGACGAGGGACTCGCCAAAACCATCGCCTACTTCACCAAATTGTTGAAGGAGTCCAAGGTTTAATCACATCCGGAGAGCGCCCATGCCATACTGCGATCTTGCTTCACAGTCTTGCACCCCCTGCAAAGGAGGAACGCCGCCCTTGGAAGGCGATGCGCTTAAATACTGGGCGGCCCAACTTGGCGGCAGTTGGCAACTTGTCGAAACCAGGAAACTTGAAAAAGTTTTTACTTTCAAAAACTTTATTGAGGCGCTGGCCTTCACCAACCGCGTTGGATTACTGGCTGAGCAACAGGGGCATCATCCCGACATTTTGCTCTCCTGGGGCAAGGTGAAGCTGGAGATATGGACTCACAAGATCGGCGGCCTCACCGAAAGCGACTTTATTCTAGCGGCCAAGGCAGATCTTCTGGAGAAGGTATGATCGGCCTTAAAGCAGGCACTGTTAAACTTTCCCACTACACAACACGCTGGCGGAATCGATACAAGACCGAGGCCTGTCGTCTTCGACACTTCACAGACAACGCCCGCTTTACGCTTGAACATATTGGCAGCACGGCCATTCCCGGTTTGGATGCCAAGCCCATCATCGATATGGCACTGATGATCCCCAGCCTAAAACGTCTTCCTCTCTGGATTAAAAGACTGGAGAACGCGGGCTATGTCTACAAGGGCGAATATGGCTTGGCAGGGCGACATTTCTTTACGCGTGGAAATCCGGTAACCCATCATCTTCATCTTGTTGCCAAAGGGTGCGAACATTGGGATCGTTGGATCCTGTTCCGGGATTATCTACGAGTTCATCCCGAAAAGGCTGCAAAATACAATACTCTCAAAAAAGCGCTCGCCCATAAATATGCCCACAATCGGGATGCCTATACAAAAGCCAAGACTCCCTTGGTCAATCAATTGCTCGCCCAGGCAAAAAAAATGATGAAAGTTTGTTGACGATATAGTCAGTAGCGACTATTTTCCCCATTAAAGAAAGCCATGATAGGTACTACAAGATATTGTGGTTATTTTGGTGAAGGATGTTGATTGTAGCATAATTTTTAGTTTAGGCGGTTAAGTGGTCATATTCGACCAGCCGGTAACACACAAGATGGACGACGAACCAGACCCTAGAATGGAGGGCAGAGCATCACGAAGGGCCTCAAAGACCCGGAAGAGACTGCTTGATGCTGCCCTCTACGTATTTAATACTAAGGGAATTGAGAGTTGCGCCATCGAGGATATCACTGAGAGCGCCGATGTCGGAAAAGGCACTTTTTACCGGCATTTCATGGATAAACTCGACATTCTCCGGACACTTCTGGATCTCGCTTCAGAAGACCTGGTGTTGCGTATGCCTGCGGTTAATGCCCCTGCCCTCTCTTTGGAAGACCGGATTACCCAACTCATCAATGCCCACGTGACGTTTCTGTTGGAACGTTCAGATCTCTTCCTTGTCTTTTTGCAGGGCCAAACCATGGTGGCCACACGGCCCTCAGCCGTGCCTGGACTTCAGCCGCCTTTCGCCCGATATATCACGGAACTCGAGCACCGACTGCACCCGGTTATGACTGCCCCCTCCCCTGATTCAGCCCAAGTCCGGCGTTTTGCCGTCGCCCTTGCCGCTGCCGTATGCGGCACGATCACCGTCGGCTTATCCATTTTAAGCAGTAAACATGACGTGATTATAAACCTCGACCTGGCACGACAGTCGTTGCTGGCCGGCACGTCACAACAGTTGAGGTGCACCGTGTAGACCGACCTTCCAGGTATGGTTTGTTCGGAATTCGTTTTAGTTAAATCGCAGATCAAGTCATCCGTGTGGATGTAAACAAGTTTGGAAATTAAGGAGTTTTAGATGAACACCAGCAATATGACGCATGAATCAGTATCGGTAAAAGAAGAGCCTCCGCTTAGTGGAGAAGAGCCTGCAAGTACAAACACGACCACTCAGGTCGTCCCCCCCACCCTCAAACCGCAACAGAATCCAAAATGGAACGACTGGCGTTGGCAGATCCGGAATCGCATCCGGACGTTCAACGAGTTGACTGAGTTTTTTCCCGCCTTACGTACCAATAAAGGCATCGCCCGGGTTGCCGAGAAGTACCCGATGGCCATTACTCCCTATTATGCCTCGCTGATCAAGACCCCGGATCTTTCGGATCCCGTCTTCCAGATGAGCGTCCCGCAAGGGCAGGAACTCTTCGCTCCGGACTTCCTTCATGCCGATCCCCTCGAGGAGGAGGAGGACATGCCCGTGCCCGGCCTTATTCATAGATACCGCGACCGTGCCCTGCTGATGGCCACCACCATGTGTTCGATGTACTGCCGGCATTGCACCCGAAAACGCGTGGCCGGGTATCAGGAATCGTGTATGGATGTTGCCCAGCTTGACACCATCACCGGCTATCTCCGGGCCCATCCGGAAATCAAGGATGTCGTGATCTCGGGAGGCGACCCGCTTACCATGTCCACCTCGCTTCTGGAACGTATCCTGGCGTCTGTCCGTTCCGTGCCTAGCGTGGAAATCATCCGTATCGGGACACGTGTCCCGGTGGTGCTCCCCCAGCGAATCACGAGCGAGCTCACCCAGATGCTGGCCAAATATCATCCCGTATGGATCAACACCCATTTCAACCATCCAAACGAGATCACGCCGGAGTCCATCGCAGCGTGCGCCAAACTGGCGAATGCCGGCATTCCGCTGGGGAACCAAACGGTTCTGCTTCGCGGCATCAACGATTCCCCGCAGGTTATGGAGGAGCTCTTCCGCGGACTCGTCAAGATTCGGGTTCGCCCCTACTATCTCTTCCAGTGCGATCTGGTTCGGGGTGTGGAACATTTCCGGACGCCCATCAGCCGCGGCATCGAGATCATGGAATATCTCCGCGGACGCTTGAGCGGACTGGCGATCCCGGCGTATGTCGTGGATGCCCCGCACGGCGGAGGAAAGATCCCCGTATTGCCCAACTACATCGTCTCGTCAAGCCCGTCACACACCGTGCTGCGCAACTACGAGGGCATGATCGTCAACTATCCGGAACCCATGGAGCCTATGCCTCGCACACCCCCTTCCACCGCAGCGCGAAGCGGAAGCCACGGGGTGTGGGAAGTGGCGGCGGGACATTCGTCCTCCATCGTCCCGGCCAACTCATATCGGCAGAAGCGCCGGACCGCCCGGAAGTATCAGAAGAATGAGATCGCCCCGGAACATCCGGAATTCAGCATTCTGCTGGAGTCTCTCATGGCCGAAGGCGGAGGTTAATCGATCCCGTGAGTTTAACAATCGGCTTGACCTACGATCTCCGTGGTGACTATCTCGCCCTCGGCTATAAAGAAGAAGACGTGGCCGAGTTTGACGCAGATGTCACCATCGACACCCTCGAACGCACCATTGCCGAACTCGGCTTCACGCCCGAGCGCATTGGCCATGCCAGGGCGCTTTGCGCCAGGCTGGCTGCCGGGGCGCGCTGGGATCTCGTCTTTAACATCGCCGAGGGAGTGGCCGGCCGGAGCCGGGAAGCGCAGGTCCCCTGCATGTTGGAGGCCTTTGACATTCCCTACACCTTGTCCGATCCGCTCGTTTGCGCCGTGACCCTCGACAAGGCGGTTGCAAAACGCATTCTCAAGGCGGAAGGCCTGAATACCGCCGGGTTCCATGTCGTTCACAGCGAGACTGACATTGAGAAGGTGGCGCTGCCATTTCCCCTTTTTGCAAAGCCCATCGCCGAGGGAACCGGCAAAGGCATCGACCGCGCCTCAAGAATCACAAACGCCGCCGAGTTACGGGCCGTCTGCCAAACCTTGCTGCTGAAATTCAATCAGCCCGTGCTGGTTGAGGAATTCCTGCCGGGCCGCGAGTTTACGGTGGCCATTCTCGGCACGGGGGCCAAGGCCGGGGTGCTGGGCACCATGGAGGTTTGCTTCCGGCCCAATGCCAATACCACCATCTACACTTACGAAGTGAAGGAAAATTATACGAATTTTGTAGATTATCATTGCCCGCCCCGGACGCCGGAAACCGAAGCAGTCGAAAAACTGGCCTTGGACTCTTATAGGGCCCTGGAACTGCGGGATGCCGGTCGTGTCGACATCCGGATGGATTCTCAGGGCCGTCCTTCGTTTATGGAAGTGAACCCGCTTCCCGGCCTCAACCCCCATCATTCGGATCTTCCCATCATCGCCGGACTTATGGGAAAGAGTTACAAGTACATTATCAGCGCCATTATCGAGAGCGCCCTGTCAAGGATTGGCGCTGCAGCATGAAACCCAGCGGCGAGCCGATCCTGATTCTTCACCACGCCATTCCCGCACCCGGCAGTTGCCAGAGCGTCGAAAGCGATGCCGGCGTGATGGATGAGGTCCAAGCCGTCGCCAAGGCGCTGGACGCTCTTTCCTGGCCTGCGCGGGTTGCGGCTGTGGAGTCGCTTTCCGGTCTGCCGACCCTGCTGCAAAACGCCAAAGAGCGCCTCATCTTCAATCTAGTCGAAAATTTTCCGGGCCGTCCCGCCGATGCCATGCAGGTTCCAACCGTGTGTGAAGCCTTCGGGAAAGAATGCACGGGGAATGACAGCACAAGCCAGGTGCTGGCCCTGGACAAATGGCGCACCAAGGCGGTTCTCAAGGCCGCCAACCTGCCTGTTCCGGCTGGAGTCATCATTCCACCCGATCGTCGCTCTGCGGCCTCCTATACACTCCCTCCGCCCCCCTGGATCGTTAAGCCGCTTTTTGCGGATGCCAGCGAAGGCATTCACGCCAGTTCCGTGATACCCGGCGGCCTCCCCGCCCTGATGAAGGCCGTGGCCAGAGTTCATCGCGACTTCAAGCATCCAGCCCTGGTGGAACAGTTCTTTGGAACCCGTGAAATCAACATCTCTGTTTTTCAGGACGGAAATAAGGTTAAAACCCTCCCCATCGCTGAGATTGAGTTCCGTGGTTATGGCAAGAACCGCCCGCACATCGTGGACTATGCCGCCAAGTGGCATACGGAATCATTTGAGTACAAAAACACCGTGCGGGTAATCCCTGCCATCCTCGATAAAGCTATCGCCCGCCGTCTCAGTGAGGCCGCATTGGCCGCCTGGCACACCATGGGTTGCCGCGACTATGCCCGCGTGGATTTCCGACTGGATGAAAATGGCCACTTCGTGATTCTGGAGATCAACCCGAATCCTGACATTTCACCGGACAGCGGGTTCGCCGCTGCCCTCGCCGCCGCCAAAATCCCTTATCCGGAATTTGTGAAACGCGTCTGCCATAACGCACAAGCGCGTCTGGCTCTCAACACCACAGCCCTACCGCCCGCCAGCCCGCTGCCAGAAGCGAAACGCAACCCCCGGAGGCTGCCCCGGTCGCTCATTCGCCACACTCTGGCTTCAGACCGTGACGCCATACTGGATTTCATGCATGGCACATCCTTCTTCCACGAGGGTGAAATTACCGTGGCCAGGGAAGTCCTCGAAGAAGCCATCGCCAAGGGGCCAGCCGATCACTATCAATCCTTCACGCTCCTTGACGGGGGAAGGCCATCCGGGTGGATTTGCTACGGCCCGACACCCTGCACAGAAGGCACGTTCGATATCTACTGGATCGGGGTCAGGGCCGACGGCCAGGGGCGTGGCTTTGGCCGCGCCCTTCTTGACCATGTCGAGAAGCTCATTCGTCGTAAAAAAGGACGATTAATCCTCATTGAGACGTCAGGGCGTCCGCTTTATCACTCTACACGGGGATTCTACTTGAAAACCGGCTATGCCGAGGTCGCCCGTATCCCCGACTTCTATGCGGAGGGCGATGATCGTGTCGTCTATGCGAAGTCCCTGACCCGGGGATAATTCTTCGAAAAACCCCTGCTAGCGTCCAGCGGCGCAAGGATCGCCTTCGCAGCACATTCCCAGATGGAAGCCCAGCGTGACTGTCCCCTTCCTGCTCAGGATTTGGCCGGATGCTTGCGACGAATTGATTGAATCACTTCGTCGAGCTCTTGAAGAAAACGGGATCGGTCACACATCTTCAGCGGCGGGGGTCCCCCCGTTATCTCTCCGGCCGCACGAAGTTCCGACAGTAGTGCCCGAGTGGCGATGGCCTGACCGATGTTGTTCTCCCTGAACGGTTTTCCGGTTGGCCCCATTACGCGTGCTCCCACCTTCAGGCAGCGGCTCGCAAGTGGTATGTCAGCGGTGATCACGATGTCATGGGGTTGCACGTGTTCGACAATCCAGTTGTCAGCCTCATCAAATCCATCCCCTACGACTTCGAGTGCCAACCATTGTTCTTTCGGAACTCGCATCCAGGAGTTGGCCACCAGTGTGACATCAAGTTGATATCGGCGAGCGACGCGGTACACCTCCTGTTTGACCGGACACGCATCAGCATCGACAAAAATATGCAGCATAAAAAATCCTCTGAGGTTCACTCCACCGACACTACCGTATAGGCGTGACTGGCTTTTCCTGTTTTGATGTCAAAGGTGTCGGATTCATTCTCACACTTGTACGATAGTGTTACCACAATTATCACGTCTTCACTTTTCAGATATTCTGCCATTAATATGGCCGCAAGAGAATATGCCTAGGCTAAAGCAGCCGCCTGAGCTCAAATATATCCAATGCTAAACGGGTTATGCATGGATCACCACAAATCGTTTCTTTCGGATATCGCACGGGTATCTAGGGGACGGACCAGATAATCTGAAACGAGGGCGAGAGTTTCCGGTCAACAGATTTTGTGCCCCTGAGGGCTCATTCTAAAGGTTTAAGAGAGAACCGTATGGACATCGCTAACGACAGGCGGTACATTTTCTGTCCGTAGCGAGATCAACATTATCCGGCATAATCGGAATCGGATTTGGCTGGAAAATCAGGAATAGGCATCAATATTGGCCGAATGACCGAGTTCAGCAGATAGCGACAATCCTACTAAATCCCATCAACGGACGGAGTTTGTTAACCGAATGCGCCCCAGTATCATCAATATTCACCACACGGCGAACCGCAACGTCGGCGACCGATATTGCCGGCCGCTGGACCATTTCCCCGAAGTGCACCGAGGGTGGCGGATCAGGGATGTCGCCGCCACTGACCGCATCCGAATCGATTCTTTGCGGGGACAGATAGTTATCCTCGGCGGCGGAGGGATGCTGCACCCTTGGCCATGGGAACACGTCGTGCAGCACCTGCTTGCAGGCGGCAATCGCGTGATCGCATGGGGCATCGGCCACCACCATGACGCCGTGCACACGCACAGCGGAACGATCGTGCGCAACTGGCGCTCATCGCTGGCGCAGTACCAGACTGACTATGATCTCAGCCGCTTCGCCTTGTGTGGATTACGCGACGTCGTCGACTGGGCCATCTACGCGCCCTGCAGCACGTGCATGCATCCGGTCTTTGACGCCCCCATGCAGGCGACTCATGATTACGTTCTCTATGAGCACGGCGATCTCAACCCGGTCGCCATCGACGGCTTGCCGCGCATGTCGAACACGGGATCTGCCCGAATCGAAGAGGTGGCGGCATTTCTGGCATCTGGGCGCACGGTAATTACCAACACCTACCACGGGGCCTACTGGGCTACGCTGCTGGGGCGACGCGTGGCGGTCTACGAGCCGTGGTGCACAAAGTTCTACCTCATGCGATATCCACTGGTTGAATGCACGCGCGATAACTGGCGCGAATGTTCGCGCGCGGCGCCTATGTATCCCGAGGCGCTGGCGGAGTCCAGAGCTGCTACACGTGCATTCGCGGAACGCGTAAGCCTCTTTCTGCACGAAGCGAGGAATCAGGAGTCGCGCTGGGGGAAGCGGTTGTGCGCGCTGGCGCCAAAGTGGCTTCGTACCGGCTAGGGGTTAGACGTGACAGGATAATCTGTATACCCTTTGGACCCGGGGGTGTAAAATGTTGTCTGGTCAGGTACTGCCATTTGGTAGCCGGCCTTGAGTCGCTCCACCAGATCCGGGTTGGCAATGAACGGTCGGCCAAAGGCAATTAGGTTCGCCTCCCCGCTTTTCACATCCGATTCGGCACGGTCACGTTCGTATCCGCCGGAAAGAATGATAGCCCGTCCGCCAGCAGCACGAAACCCGCTGCACATGGCCTTGACAGTCGAAGGATCAGGTTTCGGGGACCCCATGGCTGAGTGGTCGACCAAGTGAAGATAGGCCAAAGAGAGACGTCCCAACGTCGCAGCCAAGTCGGTATACTGGGTGGCGATCCCATTGTAGGATCCGCTCATATCATTGAATACGCCGTAGGGGGAAAGACGGATGCCGACCCGTTCAGCACCGATGGCGGCAATAATCGCCGCAGCGACCTCAATCGCAAAACGGTTGCGGCCAGTGCCATCACGTCCATATTCATCGTTGCGTCGATTGGAGTCCGGGTCAAGGAATTGGGTGATCAGATAGCCATTGGCACCGTGAATCTCAACACCGTCAAAACCTGCCGTGATGGCATTACGTGCCGCATGGACGTATTCATCGACCGTTTGCCGGATGTTAGCCGACGTCATCTCGCGGGGCATACCACAGGGCTGCTCCCCCTGGCTATCAGTCCACATTTTTCCACTCGTGGCGACCGCCGACGGGGCCAGTAGTTCCGAACCCGGCGGCAAGTTCAGCAGGTGCCCCACCCGTCCTGTATGCATTAACTGCATAAATATCCGCCCACTGTGGGCATGGACGGCGGCGGTCACCTGCTGCCAGCATGCGGTCTGCTTAGCTGAATATATGCCGGGTATTCGGGCATACCCCAATCCGTTGGGGGACGGGGATGTCCCCTCGGTGATGATAAGTCCGGCACTGGCCCTTTGAGCATAATACCCAGCCATCAATTCGTTGGGAAGATTGCCGATTGCCCGGGAGCGTGTCATGGGGGACATAACGACGCGGTTCTTCAACTCTACAGCACCAAGCTTGTACTGGCTAAAAAGCTTCATGGTAACTTCCCTGATATGAATGATTTCAGTTTACACTAGGGGTACTGGAGTCAATTTTCAATACCAATCGGATTACCTCACCTGTTTTCGCACTACAAACGTGCACTTGCCAACTATAGCCCCGGGGCTTACTCTGTGAACAACGAAAGGGGAAATATCCCATGAAATGTACATGCTGTTCGTCCGCATCCGGAGTAGTTGGGGTACTGGGAGTGTTGGTCATCGTGCTGGCAATCATCCTGCGGTTGCTCATGGGGCAAAACATTCACCTGTTTGGCATCCAGACTTGTGCTTCTCACCTCTTGATTGGAGCCAACACCCTTCTGCTGCTTGCACTCTTCCTTCGTTCCCAGAAACCGCCAGAGACGAACTAGGCAAGGCGAATTCCACTCATAAAAAAACCGCAGCACTGAAGCCGCGGTAATTGTGGCCAGCATTTACCTACTGCCGGGTACCCCAGTCGGCCAGTCGAGTCGGAAACTTGTGGCACCGTAAGCGCCGTTCCAATCATCACCAACCTCAGGTCACCTATATATTTAAGCACTATTTGTGCCGTGGTGGTGTCCCGTTCAAGATTTGACAGATTCATGGCAGATTGGAATCCGAAATGGAGTTGATTCAAGGGCGAATTGTTAAGGAAATTCAATGATGTTCAGTGAGTATGATGTCTCAATTTGCTCGGCGACACAGCCTGTGAGAACTGTATCCCCTCCCCGCTAAAGCGACAACGGATCTGATTCAGCCACCGCTCCACAGCATTGACGTTGCCCCCTCTCCTCGGCGTGTAGATTATTCCACCATCGGAAAAGCCGTTGCATGGTGTCATTGCTTTTAGCCTGCCCAGCGCATAAGAATTTACC
>JBAXPK010000053.1:0-15932 GCA_037132275.1 bacterium | reverse complement strand
TATGTAAATAACTAATTAACTATTAGCCTGTCCCTGGACGCTCTTGTAAATAACTAATTAACTATTAGCCTGTCCCTGGACGCTTCCTGGACGCTCGGTCCCTGGACGCTCGCACAGCGAATAGCCGCCTAACGCGACACGTCTTTGAGCGTCGGGATATCCTTCAACGCGGCAAAGTCCGTGACCTTGCTCTCACGCACATCAAGGTACTCGAGAGGGATTCCCGCCAGTCCGTTGAGGTTATTGATCTTAGTCCGGGCGATGCTCAGTCGCGTCAACGGCAGTCCTTTCAAACCTCGCAGATCCCGGATCGCTGTTCCCGACAGATCCAGTTGAGTTAACGGCATGCCTTTCAAAGGCGAGAGGTCAATCACCTCGGTGTTCACCAGCGAAAGCTTCGTAAGCTTCATGCCGGCGAGAGGCGACAGATCCGACAGGGAGCATCGGGAATCCGAATGCAGTTC
The DNA here is from genome assembly GCA_037132275.1 of bacterium. Classification (GTDB taxonomy): domain Bacteria; phylum Verrucomicrobiota; class Kiritimatiellia; order CAIKKV01; family CAITUY01; genus JAABPW01. Next base: position 15,468 of record JBAXPK010000053.1, on the reverse strand, counting down.
CAGTTCCACAAGCGGCATGCCCCTCGCGGCCGCTATATCAACCAGACCGTTATTTCCGGCAACGATCCGCAACATGCTGAGCGGCATCCCCTTCAAATGACGGAGATCGCCCGGGACAAACGTCCCGCAATGGATGCTGATGTTGGTGAGCGGCATGCCATGCATCCATTCCAGCCCCTTGACCTCAGTGCCGGCGTACCGGAACTCCACGAGGGACATGCTCGCAAGCGGGCGCAGGTCAAAGCCAGGCATCCACGGCCCCTGGCCGCCCCGAAACACACGAAGCGGCATGCCGCGCACAACGGAAATATCCCTGACCTGTGTGCCCGAGATATCCAACCGCGCCACCGGAAGACCACCCAGCGACGAAATAATCATGAGGTTCTTCTGATTCGCGAAATCCAGGCTCAGCCCGTCTTCATTCCAGGACACCACCGGATTCACGGTTCCGACCGGATTGGCCTTTTGCAGCCGATCCACAGCCTCGGCCAGAACGGCGGCATCTACGTGCATCGGCTTGTTCACGCGAACGAAACCCAGGGATTCCAGCGCCCTCCTGTTTCGCTTGGCGCATTCCGTGGCGCCGAACTTCGACTTGAAGAGCGCCAAGCCCGCCTTGATCTCTCTCACCTGGATCTCACCGCACTTCTGCTTGCGAATCGCCAGGAGCAGCTCCTCCTCATCATTGCCCCGGACAGTTACGCCCGCGCTGTTCAGGATATCGTCATAAGCCTTTTCTGCTGCCGCCTCGGGGTCATTCGCGTCAGAACCTGCCCCGGCGGCAGCCGGCTTCACCATCGCCTCGTAGCGGGCCGCCAGCAGCTTGCCGAACGGACCCGTCGCCCTGGCAAAACAGTCCGCCGCCCTTCCGGGAGTCCGGGTTTCGAGGGCAAGAAGGCCGAGCAGGGCATTGCGGTCGACTCCCTTGCCCTCGCCCAACCTTCGAATCTGCTCCGCCGGCGTCAGATCCGCGCAGGTGAAAGTCCGGTCAATCCACGCGGAGGTATCGCCGTCCCCCTTGAAGTTAGACCGGGCCTTCACCTTCCCGCCATCGACAGCAATAATCTGGACGCGTTCCGCGCCGCTCTTGTTGAAGGTGATGGTTACTTCATTCCCCACATCGGCTTTCAGGGATTCGAGAATGATTTCCTTCATTCGGAGAAAGCGTTCCATGCCGTCCCGAACGGCGGCATCTTCGTCGGAGTGTTGTTGTCCCGCGATGCGAACGAGCGCCGTTTGAGCGGCCGCGCGATCTTTCCGCAGAAGGGCGTCGGCGGCTGCCGTAAGTTCAGCCTGAACATCAACCGCCGGAACTGGGGGAACAACAGCCGGCGGGTTAACGGGCTCAGGACTGCCGGCGGGCTGTGCCGGCGAAGCGACGGGAGGCGGAGGAGTTGCTGACGCTGGCTGCGGTTTGGGCCGAGGGCGCGACGCAGCGATCTGCTCGGGCGAGAGAACCGTCTTCCACTGATCGTTGGAGACCGCCTGAACCGGGGGCTGCTCAGGCTTCTGGGCAGGCCTAGCGGGAGCTAACGCCGGCGCCGGTTGCGGCACGGCAGGCGCCGGAGTCACTACCGGCGCGCTTTTTTCGGACTTGCCCTTCAGGGCAAGCGCTATCCCGACTCCGAGCACGACGATCAGCAGCGCTCCGGCAATCCCCAGGACGAGCGGCCAACGGGACTGGGTCGCGACGGCCGCGGGCCGTGGCGGTGGCGGTGAGGCTGGCGCAGCGCGACCCCGTGCCGCAACGGCCTTTGCGACGGCATTGGGTTTCGGCTCCTCGACAACCTCGACCTCAACCGGGTCGGCCAATTCCAGTACAGACTGTCCGGCGGGAAGCCGGGGTCGCGCCAGCGCCCCGCCGGCGAATACGGTGTCTACCTCCCTGAGCAACGCTTCCCATGACGCATGCCGGTGTTCCGGCTTGCGGGCCATCATGCTTTCAATGATCAGCACGCAGGACTCGGAGAGAGAGATGTTCACGTCGCGCGGATCCGGAAGCGATTCGACTGCCTGTTTCCGGAGCGTCTCCATCAGGGTCTTCCCGGAAAACGGCAACTGGGCGGTCACCATGTGGTAAAGCGTGGCGCCAAGGGAATAGATGTCCGTCCGGAAATCAACCTTGTCCGAGCCATCGGCCTGCTCGGGGCTCATATAGTTCGGCGTGCCCATCACGGTGCCGGCCAACGTCATTCCCCCGGCCTCGCGAAGGCTCTTGGAGAGGCCCATGTCGGTCAGTTTCGGCTCGCCCGCTTCATCCATGACAATGTTCGCCGGTTTGACATCGCGATGTATGAGGTGATGCCTGTTCCACGCGTAGGCCAGCGCCGAAGCCACCTTCCTCACGATGTGCAGCGCGTCAGCCTCGGTCATGACTCCGCTCTTCTTCAGTCGCGACTCCAGCGTCTCCCCCCTCACATACGCCATGGCGAGGAAATAGACACCCGCGTCCTCCCCCGCCTCGTAGGCGGTGACGATGTTGGGGTGTTCGAGCCGGGCGGCCATGCGCACTTCGTTCAGGAAGCGGCCCACCTCCTCCTTGTCGGTGGTCAGGGCGCGGGGAAGTATCTTAAGCGCCACGTCCCGGTCCATGGATATCTGCCGGGCCAGAAAGACTTCGCCCATCCCGCCCTTGGCCAGCAGGGACAGTATCTTGAACCCGCCCACCGTCACCCCGGGTTCAGGCCCCTTGTGCGGAACCGTTATAGAAACGCGGCACCGGGGGCACTCGACGAGGCTGCCGCAGGACGTTGAATCAACATCCAGCTTGGTCCCGCATCGTTCGCAATTGAAAGGAATGAACATGATGCGCAGTCTCGACTATGTCCTGATACTCAATGATATAAAATGGATAAGAAATCCCTTTTCTGGCGGTACGGGCACATGCTCGTTGAGACCGGTCTGAAACATCGTTTTCATGGTTGAGATCATGCGGAAAGCTGGCAAGAACGTCAAGATCAAGACAAAACAGCACAATCCAGCGGCTTTGGGGCGGACGGGGTACTCCCCGGCCGGACCAAAGTCGCTGGTACGCGTACCGAGAAGCCGTAAAACGACAGACCGGTCCCGCCGCGAGTGCTCATCCGTTCGCGTACACCATCCTCCTACGCCAAGGCTTCGGAGGACAAGTTCACCGGCTCGGTGTCATAGTCGGGGAATGGGTCATCGATGCAGGTCTCGATGACCCGTTCCACAATCTCGACAGGCGGCCCCCTGGACGCTCTGGACGCTCCCACCCCGCTAATCCGGGGTCAACCGCAACGCAGATGAGATTGGACATATCGTGACCGGGATCGTAGAATTTGGCGTGTTGTTTGTGCAAAGCCCAAAGCCCATTTCCTGGAGTCGGTTCCGCTGCGGCATGCGGGCGTTTGCACGACATATAGGGAAGGCTCTTCATAATGGAAACCAATACGGCACGCGCAAGTAACACGAATAATTTGATACCCGCCTCGCACGGTCTGACCATCTATCCGGCTCCGATCGAAGAGGAACCGGCTACCGATTATCGGCTGTCTGTCAACGGGCAAGCGGTGGTAACCCACCGGGCCAGGGTTTCGGCCCATCCCGTGAACAAAGTGTGGCCGGGATGCCAGCGTCCTACCAGTCAGACGGAACTTGTTTCGTTCGCAAGCTGGGGCATGACACAACCGGTGGAGGTGAGTATTATCAGCCAGCGCCCGGTGCATGATGTGCGGGTGCGACCGACCTCGGCTGGAATCAAGCCGCAGGTCGAAGGCGATGCCATTCGCTTCCGCATCACGAAGCCAGGACAGTTTACCGTCGAGGTGAACGGCCTGCACCACGCGCTGCACCTCTTTGCCAATCCGCCGGAAAAGGAGATTCCGGCTGCCACGAATCCGAACGTCCGATATTTTGGTCCGGGCGTACACTGTCCCGGCGTCATCCGACTGGAAAGCCATCAGACCGTTTACCTGGCTGCCGGGGCGGTGGTTTACGGCGCCATCCTGGCTGAAAAAGCCGAGCACGTGGCGATACTCGGGCGCGGTATTCTGGACGGGAGCAAGATCGATCGTCTGGATGGGCTTACGGCCTTGCTTTGTCTGTATGACTGCACGAGCGTCCGCATCGAAGGCATTACGCTGCGCGATTCCGCTGTGTTTACGCTGGCGGCAGTCAACTGCCGCCAGGTTGACATGCGCAACATCAAAATTCTCGGCGCCTGGCGCTACAACTCTGATGGCATCGATTTCGTGAACAGTCGACACTGCCGCGTAGAGGACTGCTTTATCCGTGCGTTCGACGACTGCATCGTCTTCAAGGGCTACGAAAAGTTCGGCTCGTTCATCTATCCGTTGCAACTGTTCGACAACAAGTGGGATGGATCCTTTACGGTTGATGGTACAACCAGCCGCACCTTCGCCGCCTGGCAGAGGAGCATGGGCACCTACGCCTGCGAAGCTGACCAGCCCATCAGCGACATCCAGGTGCGCCGCTGCGTGGTGTGGAATGATTGGGGCAAAGCGCTGGAGATCGGCATTGAGACCGTTGTCGAGGAGATCCGCGATATACTTTTCGAGGACTGCGACCTCATCCATGTGGCAGGCGTGGCCATGGATGTAACGACCCATGACCGTGCCTGGTGCAAAAATATCGTATTCCGGAACATTCGGGTGGAACTTGACGACGACATGACCCGGTCGCTCTGCCTGGAACGGAATCAGCACGGCTACGAACTGCTGCCCCGGGATCGTGATTCCCTGCCGTACCTCATCCGATTGGAGGTTGGCACGGGATACTGCGTCGTAGATCCCGGCCGAGGATCCATTGAAGGGGTCCGGTTTCAAAACATCGCAGTAACATCGCGCTGGATGCCGCGTTCGCAAATCCACGGGTACGATGCCAGTCACCTGGTGCAGCGCGTGGAGATTGAGAACCTGCGCCTCAACGGCAATATGGTCACGGATCTGGCCGCCGGAAATTTTGAACGCAACGAGTTCGTGAAGGATATTGTCGTTCAATAAGGGCGCCCCGGCACGGCCGAGATATGGGGGCCGCAAGGGACAGGCTGCTATCACAACTCGAAACCGCCATCACTGAAAAGCCGACCGCTTCGGTAATATCGCGAACGGTTGAGATATTCCTTGCACAACTAATATTATCAGGGTTGTGCAAGATGTTTAGCGTGTCGTGCCCCTGCCCACCTCCGATAATTGCCTCCTTTTCTGCTTGCCTGCCGCTTTCGCCATGACCTATGGTTCGGCCATGCAATACATCAGCACACGTGGCGAAAAGAATCCCAGGGGCTTTCAGGAGGCTGTCATGACCGGTCTGGCCCGGGACGGCGGACTGCTTTTGCCCGACGTCATTCCTAATGTCTCCGGGGAACTCGCTGCCTGGCGTTCGCTCTCCTACACCGATCTGGCCTTCGAAATTATGCGGCTCTATGCCGACATCCCCGAGGCGGACTTGCGAAACCTTATAGAACGCAGTTATGCCTCATTCCGTCACCCGGATGTGACCCCAGTCCGTAGCGTCGGCGATCTCTATATCCTTGAGCTTTTCCACGGCCCCACCCTCGCCTTCAAGGATGTGGCGCTCCAGTTTCTGGGAAATGCCTTCGAATATGTGTTAACGAAGACAAAGCACGACTTGAATATCCTTGCCGCCACCAGCGGCGACACCGGAAGCGCCGCCATCGCCGGCGTCCGGGGCCGTGACCGGATCCGCATTTTCGTCATGCATCCCCACGGCCGTGTAAGTCCGCTCCAGGAACGGCAGATGACCACGGTGCTGGATGGGAATGTCTTCAATATTGCGGTGGACGGCACCTTCGACGACTGCCAGCGGATCATGAAAACCATTTTCAGCGACCTGGCATTCAAGGATCGTTACGCGCTGGGCACCGTCAATTCGATCAACTGGGCGCGGGTTCTGGCCCAGGTTGTTTACTATTTCTTCGCCGCCTTTCGTGTCATGCGGCTGACCGGGGCCAAAACCGTCCAGTTCTCCGTTCCCACCGGCAACTTCGGCGATATCTTTGCCGGATATGTGGCGGCCAGAATGGGGCTTCCGATCAGTCGGCTGGTGCTGGCCACAAACGAAAACGACATCCTCTCCCGCTTCTTCAACACGGGCATTTACAGTAGCGGCGCCGTCCATACCACCCTCAGTCCTTCCATGGATATCCAGGTTGCCAGCAACTTCGAGCGGTATCTCTATTACCGACTAGGCGCCGATTCTGCTGCCTTGAGCCGAGTCATGCAGCAGTTCGAAACGGAAAAGAAAATAACCGTGCCGCCCCTCGCGAGCGGTCGGATTGATGACCTGATCACCGCCGGCTCAGGCAACACCGTCCAAACATTGGCCACCATCAAGGAATTCCAGACCGGCTATGGCTACCTGCTTGACCCCCACACGGCCGTCGGCGTTCACGTTGCGAAACCTTATGTAACCCCGGATTCGCCCATGATCTGTTTGGCTACGGCCCATCCGGCAAAATTCAGCCAGGCCATTCAGGAGGCGACCGGCGCGGATCTGGCCCATCACCCGATTCTTGAGACCCTGCGCGACCTTCCCACCCGCTGCGCCATTCTCCCCGCCGCCGAGACCGATATCCGGTGTCACATGGAACAGAATATTCGCTAAAGGAATGGCCACTCTCCTCTATAAAAGCCAGCCACTCATTCCAGAACTGACCCTTGCCGTCACGTTTTGGCAGCGCAGCATCGGGTTGATGGGACGGCCTGAACTTAAAGCCGGACAGGGATTACTCATTCGCCCTTGCAGTTCCATCCACACCTGTTTCATGCGATTCCCCATCGACCTTCTCTTCCTCGACGCCGGGAACAGGATCATTCGGATCACGCACAAGGTGAATCCCTGGCGCCTGGCCTGGGGCGGCAGAAAAGCCCACTCCGTCATCGAAATCCAAACCGGTTGGCTCACCACCTTCCCCGCCATCGGGGACAAAGTTGAGATCATATGAAATCAGAGTGTCCGTCCGTCTGAACTCAATTCAATGGTCACAGGGCCATCGTTTATAATTTCGACGCTCATGCTGGCGCGAAAAATACCAGTCGCCACTTTGTCTGGCCCCAGAATATGCCGGAGTTGGCTGACGTAGACCTCGTAGAGGCGTTCGGCTTCCGCCGGGGCGGCGGCATTGATAAAACTGGGGCGATTCCCTTTTAGTGTATCAGCATAGAGCGTGAACTGCGAAACGACCAGAACAGCCCCACCGACATCGCCTAAGGCCAGATTCATTTTGTCCTGTGCGTCCGGGAAAATGCGAAGGCTCGCCGTCTTCTCGGCCAGGAAAATGGCATCGGCATCCGTGTCCTGCTGCCGGACGCCGAGCAAGACTGCGTAGCCTTTCCCAATGACCCCGGCCTCTTTCCCCGCCACGGTCACCCGTGCCCGACTGACCCTCTGGATCAGCGCCTTCATCCCTCTCTTATATCGGCAGACACATCTTTCCGCAAGGCCGCCTTGACCTTGTCGTGAAAGGCATTGGCCACCTCATCGGTCAGGGTCTTATCCATGGAGCGATAGGTCAGCGAATAGGCCAGGCTCTTCCGGCCTTTGCCGACATTTTCACCCCGATACACGTCGAAAAGCTGAATATCGACCAACTCCGGCGGAGCCGCCGTCCAAATAGATTTCAGAATCGCCTCGTGCGAAACTCCATCCTCGACCACCATGGCCACATCCCGATCCACGCCGGGGAAGGAGCCAATGCCACGCGCCACCGGCACCCGCAAGACATCCTTCAGCAACGGGGCCACCTCAAGTTCAAGCACCGCGACAGGATCCGCCATGCGCCATTCATTGCGCAGACGTTCACTGACGAGTCCCATCACCCCCACACACGCACCGGCAAGCCAGACCGTAACCGCACGACCTTCTTCGAAGCAAGGGCTCGATAACGGCTTAAGGTCAATATCCAGGCGGCACAACCCGCCACGGGCTACTGACGCAATATGCTGGGCCCGACCAAGCGATTCGAGAATGCCCTTGATCCACTGAAACATCTCCTCATCCTTTACCGGCTGCGACTTGAGGATCCCGGCACGTCCCACCGGCCCCATCAGCCCGATGCATACGCGATCCGTCTCGGCGTTCTGGCCGTCGGCGTCCTTGAAAAATACGCGGCCCATTTCGAATAATGCCGCTTCACGGGCCTGCCGCGCCCGGTTTTTCCCCAGCGTCTCAATCATTTGAGGAATGAACGAATCCCGGAGAACCGCCTGGTCGGCGCTGATCGGATTCGGCAACACCACCCGCTTCGTCGAATCCCCATACCCGACCAACTCCAGCAACTTCTCCGACAGAAAGCTGTAGTTCATAATCTCAGAGAGCCCAAGACCAACCAGATTCTCGCGCAGAGCCAGCACCGCGCGGGTCGGCTTGTCATCAGCCCCCGGCACACTCTTTGCCACCGGTGAGGGTGAGGGTACTTTATCCAAGCCATAGATCCGGGCGATTTCCTCGATTAAGTCCGCCTCCTGCGCTACGTCCACACGGAACGCCGGAACATCCACCACGCAACGGGCCGCATCCTTTGTTACAATCCCAAAACCCAAGGCCATGAAAATGGACATCACTTTCTCGTTGGTGATCTCAATTCCCAGCAAATCGCGGACGCGATCAAACCGCAGGATTACCTGTCCATGCGCCAATTTGGCCGGAAACACGTCAATTACACCTTTGGCGGCCACGCCGCCGGCCAGTTCGCCCATCAACTGGGTTGCCCGCCGACTGGCCCATTCCACATTCTCAATATCAACGCCGCGCTCAAAGCGGTAGGAGGACTCGGATGACAATCCCATTTTCTTTGAAGTCTTGCGCACATCGGACGGCTTGAAATAAGCGCTTTCCAGCAACACCGTTTTGGTGACATCGCGGATTTCGCTGCCCGCCCCGCCCATGACACCGGCGACAGCCACCGGTCGCTTGCCATCGGCAATCAGCAGCATCTCAGGGGTAAGCTCACGCGCCGCCCCATCCAAAGTGCTCATCGCCTCACCAGCTTTTGCCCGGCGAACCACGATCTTCCGGCTTTCCAGCAATTCATAGTCGAATGCATGGAGCGGTTGCCCGCATTCCAGCATCACGTAATTGGTGATATCGACCACGTTATTGATAGGCCGTATCCCCGCTGCCGACAACCGCTTTTGCAACCATTGCGGACTGGGGGCAATCGTAATCCCCTGCACCACTCGCCCCGTGTAACGCGGACACCCTGCGGCATCCTCAACGGTCACGCTGGTCAAACTTTCGACCGGGGTTGCAGACTCCTTCACCACCGGATTCGGAATCTTCAACGGCTTACCCAGCAACGTTGCCACCTCCCGCGCAATACCGATCAGACTGAGACAATCGGGCCGATTGGGCGTCACTTCGAGTTCCAGCACCGTCTCGGGCGGACCGGCAATCTCGGCAAACGGCGTGCCGGGCTTCAAATCGGCAGGCAGGATCATCAATCCGCTGTGATCCTCGGACAGCCCAAGTTCATCCGCAGCGCAAAGCATCCCGTAAGATTCGATCCCGCGCACTTTGGCTTTCTTGATTTTCAAGCCATTCGGCAGGGTCGCGCCAATCAACGCCAGCGGCACTTTAATCCCGGCGACCACATTAGGCGCCCCGCAAACTACCGTCAGAGTGCTTGTTCCGTCATTCACCTGGCAGACGGTCAGGCGGTCGGCATTCGGATGGCGCTCAACGCCCAACACCTCGCCCACCACGATTCCCGTGAAGTCACCGCCTATGGTCTTGATCCCTTCGACTTCCGTTCCGGAGAACGTCAGCAGGGAAGCGAGATCCTTGGGACTCAGGTCAACATCGACATACTCTTTCAACCAGCTCAATGGAAGTTTCATCGTGGTATTTCCTTAGGAAAATTGGGATAAGAAGCGCACGTCGTTATCGTACAGGAGGCGGATATCCTCGATGCCGAATTTGATCATGGCAATGCGCTCCACGCCCATGCCGAAGGCATAGCCGGTGACCGACTCGGGGTCATAGCCGACGATGGTGAAGACTTTCGGATTCACCATGCCGGCACCGGAGATTTCTATCCAGCCGCTGTTTTTGCAGACCCGGCACCCTAGTCCTCCGCACACATGGCAGGAGAAATCATACTCCACACTCGGCTCGGTAAATGGAAAGAAATGCGGACGGAACCGCACTTTGACGTTCGGCCCCATCATCTGGTGGGCAAAGAAGGTGATATCGCCCTTCAGATCCGCCATGGAAACTTTGCGATCCACATAGAGGCCTTCAATCTGATGGAAGTTTGCGCTATGCGTGGCATCAGTGGTGTCGCGTCGGTAACAGCGCCCGGGCGCAATAATGCGGATCGGCGGCTTGCAGCTTTCCATGACGCGAATCTGCACCGGCGAAGTCTGTGTGCGCAGCAACGTCTTCTTATCCAGCCAGAAAGTATCCTGGGTGTCGCGGGACGGATGATCGGCAGGGGTATTCAGGGCGTCAAAGTTATGGTATTCCGTCTCCATGTCAGGCCCGTCCGCCACCGTGAAGCCAAGCATGCTGAAAATCCGGATGGCTTCCTCAATCACCTGGGTGACCGGGTGCCGGGTGCCGAGGGTTTTCCAGGCGCCGGGCAGGGTCACATCAAACTGCTTCTGGCCAGCCGCTTTGGAGGCCGCCCCGAGGGTGGCCTTCACTTCATCCAATGCCTGCCCCAGTTCCTGCTTCAACTCATTGGCCCGACGTCCCACTTCAGGACGCTCCTCGGGTGGGACGGACTTGAGTCCCTCCATGATCCCGGGAAGCAATCCCTTCCGTCCCAGGTATTTGACCCGGACGGCATCAATCTCATTCAAGGAGGTCGCCGTTCTGGCCTCCACCAACGCCTGCTCCTTCAGTGCAACAATATCCTGTGCATTCATAGTAATCCCGTTTCAAAAAACGTCCATCCGACGCCATAAAAGGCCGACAAATTACAGAAACCGTGATACGGTGTCGAGATTAGACCGTTAGAACATGAACCTGATTAAACAATTTGGCGAACATCTTCACCAGAAACGGGCAATTGTGGGGGCTTTAAATGCCCTTCGTTTTCTCGGCCCCGGCCTGCTGGTGACCGTGGGGTTCATTGATCCCGGGAACTGGGCCACCAATCTTGCCGCCGGCGCCCAGTTCGGGTACCAGTTACTCTGGGTCATCACCATCAGCACCCTCATGCTGATCCTGCTTCAGCATAACGCGGCGCATCTGGGGATTGTCACGGGCTCCTGTCTGGCCGAATCTTCCACACAGCACCTGCCCGCATGGCTCTCACGCCCGGTTTTAGGATCAGCTGTGATTGCTGCCATAGCCACCGCCTTTGCCGAAATTCTGGGCGGGGCGATTGCGCTTCAGATGCTTTTCCATCTTCCCCTCAAACTGGGCGCCGCCCTCACTACGGTCGTTTCGCTCGGACTCCTTCTCTGGAACTCTTACCGGCGTCTGGAGAAACTCATCGTCGGTTTTGTCTCGCTGATCGGGATTGCGTTTATTTTTGAAATGTTCCTGATTGATACCCAATGGGTGAACGCCGCCAAGGGCTGGGTCACACCGGCTCTCCCGTCCGGATCCATCCTGATTGTGATGGGCGTACTCGGGGCCGTCGTCATGCCGCACAACCTGTTCCTTCATTCCGAGGTGATCCAAAGCCGTCAATGGCATACGCAAGGCGAAAACGTGATTCTCAGCCACTTGAAGTTTGAATGGCTCGACACCCTGTTCTCCATGATTGTCGGGTGGATGATCAATAGCGCCATGATTCTCCTTGCGGCCGCCACCTTCTTCCGTTCCCACATCGCGGTAACGTCACTTGAACAGGCGCAGGAGATGTTGCACCCGATACTGGGCCACAACGGCCCCTTGGCAGCCACCGTTTTTGCGTTGGCTCTGTTGTGCGCCGGGCTCACTGCGAGCGTTACCGCCGGGATGGCGGGCGGTTCCATTTATACGGGCATGTTCAACCAGCACTACGATATCCACACTCCGAAATCAAAAGTCGGCGTGGCAATAACCCTGGGCGTGGCCTTTCTGGCCATCCTGTTTGTCACCAACAGTTACAGCGCCCTGATCCTCTCTCAGGTTCTACTCAGCATCCAACTGCCCATCACCATCATCCTGCAAATCTATCTCACCTCATCCCGCAAAGTCATGGGCACTCACGCCAACACCACCATGGGAAAACTTTATCTCTGGATCATCGCCTCCATCGTCATCGTGCTCAACCTAGTTCTGCTGAGGAACGTCTTCACGCCTTGAGGCGGGATTTTAGTATGATTGACCTTGATCTTGACGGTATGGGCAGCGATAATTACACATAACTGTTAACTGTACGGCTGGAACGAACGGAGCGAGAGGATTATGAAACCAAGCCTGCTGAAGTTGTCCGGATTCATCGCCCCCCTACTCTTAATCCTTTCCAGCACTGCGCACGCTTTGCCAGACCTTACCGTCTTATCGATCAACAGCGTCACCAGTGCAGGAACGGGACAGTCTGTCAGCCTGACCAACACGCTCGCCAACATCGCCCCCGACCCGGCCGACAACTGGCGCTACCGGATTTTTATTTCAACCAACTCCAGCATTACGACTAACGATGTGGTACTCGGGACATTTGGAACGTATTTTAATTTTGGCGGACTGACGACCATTACCAATGTTGACACGGTCATGATCCCGGGGAACAACCCAACGGGAACTTATTATTTCGGCATCATCGTTGACTACGACAACAGTGTAACCGAATCCATCGAGACCAATAACATGAGGGCTTCTGCCCCTGTGTCGATCTATCCCGGTCCTGATCTCACGGTCGTGTCGGTGCGCGGACCGGCGGCAGCGGGCACGGCTCAAATGTTGACGCTGACAAACATCCTTGCCAACACCGGGGTTGGAACGGCAGGCAACTGGCAATACCGGATCTATTTATCCACGAATTCAACCCTCACAACCAACGCTACCGTCCTGACAACGCAGGGCACCTATGTCGATTTTCCAATGCAGTCCAGTATGACAAATTATGACACCATTACGATACCCTCCGGCACGACACCTGGGATCTATTACTTCGGGGTTATCATCGATTTCAACAACATGGTGGCAGAATCGAGCAAGGCCAACAACACCAACTCTTCCAGCGCCGTAGCCATTAGTTTCGGGCCCGACCTTTCCGTCCCCTCTGTATCAGGTCCATCCAGCGCCGGAACGGCACAGATGCTCACGTTGACGAACATCCTATCCAATAGCGGAATCGGGGCGGCGGGTGCTTGGCGTTACCGGATTTTTTTATCCACGAATTCAAGCGTTGCGACCAACGATACTGTTTTGACAACACAAAGCGGCTATATTGATTTTCCGGCACAGTCCTCAATGACGAATAAGGACACGGTGCTAATTCCCGCCGATACCAAACCGGGCACCTATTATTTCGGCGTTATCATTGATGATGACCATAAAGTCTTTGAAACCGACGAAGGCAACAACACCCGATCCTCAGCGGCCGTTACCATCAGCATTGGGCCGGATCTCACGGTGCCTGCCATCGGATATCCGTCCGTGGCCGGAACGGCCCAAACGCTGATACTGACCAACGTGCTTGCGAACATAGGCGTCGGGGCCGCGGGTAACTGGAAATTCCGGGTTTACTTGTCCACCAATGCCACCTCCGCCGCCACCAACGGAATCGTCCTTACAACGCAAGGTGCTTTCGTTGATATTGCGGCGCAGACAGCGGTCACGAACACTGGCGCGGTAACCATTCCCGGCAATCTTGCAACAGGAACCTATTATTTCGCAACTTTGATTGACTTTGACAACAGCGTGACTGAATCCATCGAGACAAACAATATCCGCGTCTCCGGCCCCGTCACCATCGGTATAGGGCCCGACCTTACGGTGCTCGCCGTCACAGTTCCCAACGGCGGCGGCCCCGGACTCGGCTTCACAGTTACCGAAAGGCTTGCCAATATTGGCATCGGGACGGCGGGACCGTGGAGTTATCGAATCTACCTGTCGACTAATGCCTCTGTAACCACCAACGATACGATCCTGACAACCCAGGGCTCATTTATAAGTATCCCAGCCCAGACAAGCCTCACGAATACGGACTCGGTGACCATTCCCCAAGGCACAGCACCCGGCGCTTATTATCTCGGCGTGATCATCGATTTTGACAATGTGGTGCTGGAGTCCAATGAAGGCAACAATACCCTGATTTCCCTAGCCCTCCCTGTGGGCCCCATGATCACCGCCATCACCATCCGGACGAATATCGCCTCAGTTGATGTTTCAGGACTCGCCATTTCAGACGGATACAGTCTTCAATATAATTCAACGTTGACCGGCACGAATTTATGGACAACTGGAACCTTATTTACCGCACAAGGAATCGCAACCAATTGCACGGATAGCGTGCCTCCCTCAACGACAACACGTTTCTACCGAATCGGGCACCAGTAAGGGTTGAGTATTCAATTATGCGAAACAAAGAAGTATATGTCCCCATGATCGATGAGAAACAGAAGCAATTATGGGCTAAATCAATAGAAGACTTATTTTGTCCAGCTTTAGGCACACCTATTGCTATTAACTCATACTCGAAGAAAAACGTATGACATAAAGAGTTTAATATCAACTCGACATCAGGCAGGAGATTTGAAAGGTTAACGAAAATAAGTGGTTGGGGATTTTGCAAACACAAAAGAGGAATCATGAAAAAAAATATTGTTATATTAGTGGTTTTATTGGTGTTGGGGGGATCCTTGACATACGCGAACATTACCGGATCTAAGCATGATTTTCATAACCAAAGTTGGTCTTCGGGGCAGATTTGCCTGCCGTGCCACGCTCCGCACAACAATATCAACTCAACAGGAACCCTACTGTGGAACCATGCCGCCTCGTCGGCCTCATACACCTTCTACAGCAGCCCGACAATGAAGGCCTCCGCGCCCATTGCCATGTCGGCCATCTCAAAAACCTGCATGAGCTGCCATGACGGCACCGTGGCAATCGATTCGTTTGGCGGGGTGACAGGTTCAACCACCATTTCCTCCACCAACAACCTGGGAACGGCTCTCGGCAACGATCATCCCATTTCCGTGGATTACACCACAGCGCTCGCGGCCTCGAAAGGCCATATGTTCGACCCTGCCGTCGCCCCCTCCGGTTTGGGTGGAACAATTGCCGTCGATATGCTTTATGTGAACAAAGTTGAATGCAGTTCCTGCCATGATGTGCATAATAATTTCAGCATTCCGGGCATGCTGAAAAAATCCAATGCCGGCAGTGCGCTCTGCCTGACCTGCCACAACCGGTGATACCCGATTCCATACGATTCAATGCGCCATCCCGATGGGTGGCGCTTTTCGGTTTATGGGTACTGGCAGGGTGTCATACCGCTCCACTGGCCCAGCCGAATTATGTTTTCTACCCCCCCTCTCCCGAGCCCCCCCGCTTTCAATATTTGACCAGTATCTCATC
>JBAXPK010000052.1:0-16780 GCA_037132275.1 bacterium | reverse complement strand
GGGGCTAAGGTACTGCTTGAAGGCGCCTTTGATGAAACGCTTCTGCTTGCCCTCGGTGGCATAGTTCAGCGCCAGGGTGCCGATCAATGCCGGAAAAACTGCGACTAGGAGGAAGATGACGGGAAGCCAGAAGCCATGAGCGTAGGCGAGGCAACCCAGCAAGGCGGGGAGCGGCAATAGGATCACGAAAACGAGAATGTTTTGCCATGCGTGACGGCCCAGGCGGATGGCGATGGCGCCTCCACAAGCAAGGGAAAATGCCAGCAGAAGCGAACACCATCCCGCCGCATCGCGCATGAAGTCGCCCGCCAGCAAGTTGTCGAGAAACGTGGCGTGGATCTCCACGCCAGGGTAGGTGGAATCAATAGGAGATGGGCGTAAATCTTTGAGTCCTGGCGCGGTGAATCCCAGGAAAACGTAGGCACCCTTAAAAAAGGATGAGGCAATCATGGGAGGCTTGCCTTCCCGCATCAGCAGTTCGGATTCGATGACGCCGGAGACGTTGACGGTTTTGTGCGTTTTTGACCCACCACGGTAGCGCAGGATGGCCTGCCCGTTCCGGTCGAGGTGCATCTTGATATGTCTTTTATTGATGCCGAACCAGGATTCATGAAGGGTTAGGGATCGGTTCGTAGAGGAGGCCAGATAGGCGCCCAAACCCAAAGAGGGGACGACCTGTTCATCGAACAGGCTGAACGGGCGCAACCTGCGGTAAATGCCATCAGGATCGGGATTCCCGAATACGGAGCCCAGAAGGGTCGCGTTTGTTGCCACATTCGGAATGGGGAACATGGCCCTCGCCATTTTAAAGGGGTTGTTCTGCGGGGGGTATCGATCTTTAAATCTGATGCTGGAATGGGCGACCTCGGAGGGCCAGTTGGTGTAACTGCCGGTCTCGTTGCCGACAAATAGCGTTCCGACAAACGCCGGGGTTTGTCGGATGGCTTCCCCAAGTGCTGCATCTTGATCAATCTGTGCAGAGGGTTCGCTGAAAATAACATCAAAGGCAACAGTCTTTGCCCCAGCGCGACGGCAAAAATCCAGAACAGGGCCGTAAACTTCACGGGGCCATGGCCATTCCCAGCCCTGCTTTTTGCCCCAGTCCAAACTGTCCTGGTCGAGGAATATCAGCCGGATCTGGTCGCTGGTCTGTTCAGGATGGGCAAACAGGCCGACTTCCATATCCCAGACCCGGTTTTCCCAGCGGTCAAGCACCTTGAATTGCCACAGGAGGCTCGCCAGCAGGGCGGAAAGTAACCCGATGCCCAGCGCCTGCAGGAGGCGCTGGCGGAGCATGACGGACGATTCCTTGCCATCCTTTTGCACCTTAGAGGCCCCGCATGTTCTCGTTGAAACGGGGGTGACGGGAAGCAGTGTCCATGGAGGCGGGCGTCTTGATGAGTTTTGCTAATTCGTCGATCCGATCCTTGGGGGCCGGGTGTGTTTTTGCGAAATCGTGGCCACCGGGCTTGAGATCTTTCTCCATCTGCTGGAGCATCGCGACCAATCCGTTGGGGGAATAACCTGCGCGTTCCAGAATGGTCACGGCGGCCTTGTCGGCCTGGAATTCATATTTGCGGGCATAACCGCTGTTCACCATTTTGGAGGTAATGTCCGAAATGGAGCCCTCGAACGCCTTGGTCAGTTCAGCCACATTATTGCCTGCCAGATTCTTGGCGCCCTCTGCCAAGATTGTCGTCACGGCGGCTGAATAACGGCTCTTATCAATGGCTTGCAACCCATGGTTCAACTCCACATGGCCAATCTCATGGGCTAGAACCCCTGCCAAGGCATCTTCGGTTTTGCAACAGCGCAGCATGCCGCGGGAGACCAGAATGAGCCCGCCGGGTGCCGCAAAGGCATTGATATCCGGCGTATCCATGACCAGGAAGTGATAGCCGCCAAACGTTTCCGGCTTATCCGAGAACATGGCCAGATATTGCCCGACCGTATTCAGGTAGGTTGTGAGGCTACGATTATCGAAGGGTTTATTCTGCGAGAGGATCGTGGCCGCCACGGTTCGTCCAATATAGTATTCCTGTTCGGGGGTCATGGACTCCGAAGCCTTGTCGATGGCCCCGGCGCTCTTATTGATGGACTGGGCCTGGTCAGCGGTTATGGCGCCGGTCGCCACTCCCAGCCCTGTGCCCACTTCGGAGATTTTTTCCAAGGTTCCGCAACCGGCCACCAGGATACACAATGTAAGCGCTATCAGATTCCGGGGGTTCATTTTGCACCTCCAGCAGAGTGAAGTTTGCCTGCCTTGGCGAACTCCTGGATATCGGCTATCGGGATTTTGATTTTCTCCATTTTATCGATGGGGGCAAAATTAATTTCCTTATGGTTGTTTTTGAACTGGGCTTCGACATCGGAGTTGAATCCCTTGCCAGCCAGGGCCATTTCGCCGCTGGAGGCGGATGTTTGGGCGCCAGCGCCGGATTTCATGACAATGTTCTTCTTGGTGAGGGCGGAGTTGTGAAGCCACCCGGATTGCCCGGAGGCGCTGACTTGAAGCCAGGCTCCGTTCTCGGATTGGATGGTGACTTTGTCGCCATAGGCGAGCGAGGTGACCACCTTGCCGAGATAGGAGGGAGTCTCCCGAAGATCCGCCTTGTTAATTTGAACGCTCATGACCGTGGTCGTGGCCGCGAAAGTCAATGCCGCCGAAAGCCCGACCCCGCCCATTACCAGGAACAATCGTTTAATTGACATATCAGTTCTCCTTTCGAAGCCGGAAATATACATGAGAGCCCGCATCCCTGCAAGCAGGCGTGTCAGCAGGCGTGTCATGCGGGTTATGTGAGGATTTTAAGTTGAACCAATCTGGCGAGTTCGACGACACGGTCGAGCGATATGGCCGGCGTGCCTCGCTGCTCCACAGCCGCCGCGCCTGCGGCTACTGCCCGAGCTATGATTTCGGGGGTGATCACCCGCGTTCGAAAATAGTCGGCGCAGAATTGGCCGAGAAGCATGTCGCCCGCACCTGTCGTATCCAGGCACGGTACGACCGGGGACGTGGCGAACCAAATTCGGCCCTGCCCGGCGAACCAGGCGCCACGTGCGCCATCAGAGACAATGACGGCCTCATGGTTGGTTGTGAGCTTGTGTAGGGTGCGCAATAGGGCCTCTTTCGACTCCAGCGATTCGCCCAGAACGTTCTCCAGTTCCTCGCGGTTGGGTTTGATCACGTTCGGCTTTTCGAGAAGCGCGGCCGCCAACGCCGGCCCGGACGTGTCCGCCACGGTCAGGCAGTTCAAGGCACGGAAATGGCGAAGCAGACGGGCGTAGGTGTCTGGTGGGAAAAGCGCCGGCAGTGAACCGCTTATAATAATGACCGCGCCGGGGCTGGCGAGGGAACTGGCATAGGCGAGCAGGGTGCTTTCATTGAAGGCAAGGGTGGGGAAGCCGGGGCGATTAAATTTCATTTCCAGGCCCTGGCCATCAGAGATCATAAGGTTGACCCGCGTGGGATGTGGCACGGTAAGAAAGCGGCAGGCTACGCCGATGGGGGAAAGTGCGGATTCATAGAACGCAAGACGGTCATCTCCGAGCAGGCCGGCAGCGATAACAGGGTATCCGTTCGCAGCGAGCATTTTGGCGACATTGACTCCTTTGCCGCCGGGGGAGCTGGTTTCGGTTTCCACAGTGTGAACGTTATGGAGCGCGAGAGCACCTGTTACGGTGATCGCTTGATCGATTGCAGGATTCAAGGTGATGGTTACGAACATGGTATGACTGTAACACAGGCCCGAGCGGCTGTGAAAGCCCGAAGGTTTCCTGGAGGTTGGCATATGGCTGCGATTTTGACGTTTGTCACGCTTGAAGTATCCGGCGGACTGCTTTATAACTGCTTCAGCAACTTTGTCGTTGAGCCTTGTGTGGCTCCAATCGATTTTCTTTTGAAGAAACGCTTTGTGAGAAACGTAGTCTCTTGTGAAAGCCCGCATGATCCGGGGGTTTATGTGACCGAACCTATCGAGACAATGGAAGCGATTATTACAGAGCATGAGGCGACGCTTCTGCGTTATGCCTCCAGTTTGCTCCGGGATCCTCATGCGGCCCAGGATGTTGTGCAAAACGTATTTATCAAGCTTTTCTCGCAGTGGACGCCTCATTCCAGGCCCACCGAAGCCCTCCGAGCCTGGCTGTTCCGGGTGACCCATAATGAGGCCATTGATGCCATCCGCCGCCGCCAGCGGCTTCACTTTCTCCATTTGCGGCAGGCACAGGAGCAAACGCCACCGTCGGGCGCTTCATCCCCGGACGACGACCGGATGGAGCAGGTTCTGGCCGCCGTCAGAAAGTTGGATGTTCCTGAACAGCAGGTGGTTTTGCTTCGCTTGCAGGAAGGTCTCTCGTACCAGGAGATTGCGCGGATCACGGGACGATCCGAGGGGAATGTAGGCTGCATTCTGCATCATGCGGTCAAGAAACTCGGCCGTCTGGTTCAGCGTGAACCCGACATGCCGGGAGGGGGGACACAGCCATGACCTGCGACACCGTAAAAATGCGGTTGATCGAGTACTTGTCCGGCGCCGTGGATGAGGCGACCCGTCAAGAAGTCGATCACCATCTGGCGATCTGCAGCCGCTGCCGCGCGGAAGTTGAGGAGTTTCGCGTTACCTTGGATCTGCTTCACCGTGGCTTGGCGTCCCGGAAAGGACAAACCCTGCGGTTGGATGCCGCACATCGCAGTCAGGTTATGAAGACCGTACCGGGTAACCGCAAGACGTCTAAACGCCCTGTTATCTGGTGGGTGAAGTGGCAGCCGCTGCTTAGTACCGCCGCCGCTATGCTCCTTCTTTTTGTGATGGCGGCGTTATTTATGCCGGCGTCATCCCGGTCACACCAATACGTGCAAAAGGGCTTTGGCGTATCACGCAAGGGCGGCGGGAGTACGCGATTTTACAGCGTGCCGACTGCATGCATGGATGCGCGCCCAGCGAAGACGGTTTCGGGAGAGATGCTCGAGGATGTTAGTCCGGAGACCACTATTGTGACCATGGACAGGGATGAAGAGGCGAGGGAGGTCGACAGGGTGAGCAAGACTGTGAATACTGAATTCGGGCAACTTGCTCCGGCTTCGTCGGTAAGCGCGATGGCGTCTCTTCCTTCTGAGGCGGGGAATGGCGAAATAGTGGATTCAAAAGGTTTCGTGAGGGTCGGAGGAAAACCTATTCTGGCGGTTGGTGGTGAGGTCGCCGTGGCCGAAAGTAATCTCCGTATGCCAGAGGCCACCAAATCTCGATCCAGTGGCGTCCAAATGGACGAGTTGAGGTCTGATAAATATAGTCGGGCTACTAAATTTAGTCGGGCTACGGAACAAGCATTTAAGTATGCCTCGGGTAACGCGATGAGTGATCCTTCGGATGCAAGCGGGGATGAGGGTTCAGATGGTGACCGAAAAAAAGGCGAACCACCTGGCAACACCGTCAATTCGCCGATGCCGACGCATGAAGAGGTCGCCATGGCTAAAAGTCCTTTTGTGATGAGGGGATTGAATGGCACCCGTACTAAGGGTGGCCGGATGGGTTCATTGCGCACCTATGGCGGCTCCATTGAGGGCGCGGCGAGAGCTGATGAACCACGTGACAATGAGCCAGCAAAACCGTCTTCGGGTCCGGCCGGTGCTGGTCCTGGCGATAAGTTGATGGCGCAAGGGTATGGTGTCGGCTCGGGCGAATCTCGTGTTCTTTTAGATTATGCTGAGAGAGATAGGATTGAGGCACTAAAGGAGAAGGAAACGGGTCGAATAAAGGCAAACGCCAAGGCGGAGAAAAAGAGGTTGGAGAGTTCTGAAGTCGAAGTTGAGGAACCCGCCCCCGTCTACAATCAGGAGATCGTGACGGCCGGCAATCCCTTCTCCACCTTTGCGATTGATGTGGATACGGCGTCCTTTACCCGGGCGAGGAAATTCCTTTTGGGCGGAACGTTGCCGCCATCCGGCGCTGTGAGAGTTGAGGAATTTATCAATGCCTTTGAGTATGCCTATCCCTCGCCTGACCGCCACGCGTTCTCGGTTTACACCGACCGCGTCCGCTCGCCTTTCCGTTCCCATCTGGAACTTCTCAGAATCGGAGTCCGTGGCAAGGTGATTGGGCGTGACCGTCAGCGGACGTCCGTGCTGACCCTGGTGATCGACACCTCAGGCTCCATGAATACGCCCGATCGCCTGGACTTGATCAAGGCCTCGCTACGGTTGTTACTATTGAATCTGTCGCCAGCCGATCGAATCTCCATCGTAACCTTCGGCTCCGAAGCGCGGTTGTTGCTGGATGACGTTCCCTTGTCCGAGAATAAAGCTATTCTCGCCCAGTTGGACAGTATTCAGGCAACAGGGTCAACCCAGTTGGAGGGCGGGCTTAAACTGGGATATGAAACAGCGGTCCGGCATTTTCGTAGTGGCTCCGTAAATCGTGTCCTGCTTTTGTCCGATGGTGTGGCCAATCTGGGTGCCGGCACTGCCGAAGAAATCCTCAGCCAGGTGGCGGCGGCACGCCAGCAGGGGGTGTATTGCTCTGTCTTTGGCTTCGGCCAGGGGCCCTACAACGACGCCATGCTGGAAACGCTGGCCGACAAAGGCGACGGCGTCTACCGCTTTGTGGATTCGTTGGCCGAAGCTCGGCAGGTGTTTGTGGATGATCTGGCCGCAACATTGCATGTCATTGCGCGCGACGTCAAAATACAGGTGGAGTTTGATCCCAATCGCGTGAAGTCATACCGTCAGGTTGGCTATGAGAACCGCGCGTTGACCAAGGAGCAGTTCCGCGATGACAAGGTGGATGCAGGCGAGGTGGGCTCGGGTCAATCGGTGACCGCGCTGTACGAGATTGCCGTGCAGGGTAACGCGGCGGATCCCCTGGGTACGGTCCGGCTGCGCTGGAAGGATCCCGAATCGGGCCAGGTTGAGGAAATGGCCCATATGATCCGCGCGTCAGACCGCTACGAGAATTTTACCCAGGCTCCCGTACGATTCCGTCTCGCGGCAGGGGCGGCGGAGTTTGCGGATCATCTACGGAACAATCCTTTGGTGATGGGATCGGAAATGGCTGAGGTGGGACGCGTGATCCGCTCCGTTGGTTTGGAATTGAATCTGGATCAGAAGGTGGCGGATCTCGTGCGCATGGTCTCGATGGCCGAGAAGCTGATGAAGTAAAAGATGACTCCTGGGAACGCCAATCTCGCGATTGGCGGGGAGTGTCTGGTGATGCCAATCAAGGAGATTGGCGTTCCTGGGAATAAAGGAGTGTGCTTATGAAGAAATTCCTCGTATGGATGGCGGTGAGTTGGTTGGGTATGACGGGTTTTGGCATGGGTGCCCCTGAGCCGGATACTACCGTCAAGGCGGTCACCGTGACCGGTGAAGTGAAGGGGGAGAATGTCACCTTCACCATCGATCTCACCGTTGATGTGAACCGCCGGGGCTCTGTGCTGGCGGTGGCGGATGGCGCCCTCGTCTACACCGAAGGGACGCTATCAGACCGGATCGAACTCCAGCGGAACGGTGCGCAATATGCCTTAAAATTCGCCTCGCGCGGGGAGCAGCATGTTAAGCTCACGTTTGCGGTGGCGCCCGAACGGCAGGGCGAGTGGCGGCAGGCCCGCTTCGCGATACCAGAGACCATCGTCCGTCAGATTACCATGCTTTGCGACCGTGAGGATCTAGATATTCAGTTTGATAGTGCGGTGCAAATGGAACGTCACCGCAATCAGGCAGGGCAGACGGAGGTGATGGCCTATCTCACCCCGGGCGTGCCAGTAAACGTGCGATGGAAGCCTCAGGTTCGCAAGCTGGAAGGAGAATTGGCCGTGACCTGCGACGGAAAAACCGTGGCGTTGGCTAGCGTGGGCGTTTTGAAACTGAATACTTTGTTCACCTACCGTATCGTTCAGGGGATGCTGGACAAAATGACCCTTGCGGTTCCTGATCAATTGAATGTAACCCAGGTGGTGGGGGCTGACATCCGGGAATGGCGTCTGGAAACCCTTCCCGCCGGTGGTCGGAGGCTGAATGTGGTGCTGAGTCGGCCTCAGGAGCGTACCTATACCCTTCGCGTGGAAGGCGAGCGAGTGCTGCCGCCATTTCCCTGCAAATTTGATCTTCCCGTGGTGGTTCCCGAGAATGTAATTCGCGCCAACGGGTTTCTCCTGTTGGGAACCGATAGCGCGGTCAAGCTGATGGTTGGACGGGCGGCCGGACTGAGCCAGATTGATCCCAGTGCTTATCCCCGCGGGGGCAGGGACACGGATGAGCAGGCGATTCCCGCCCGGGTGGCTTACGCCTATCAGTATGCGCATATGCCTTTCCAGATGGATATTTCGGCCGAGGATATCGTCACGGCTCTGAGCGCGGATTCGCGCCTGACGGTGAGCTATGAGGACAACGGGGTGGGAGTGGATGCCGCCCTTGACGTTGAAATTCGCGACGCTCCTGCCAGGGAAGTGGTGCTGGAAACCGAGTCGGGTTGGTCTGTGGCCCAGGTACAGGGTGGGCAAGTGACGGACTACGACGTTCGAGATGTCAAGGGCCGGCGTGAGATTCATGTCTATTTCAAGGAGGCGGTTTTGGGCCATGCCTTGGTCACCCTCCGTCTGGAACGTCCGTTGGGCACCGGCTTAGCCACATTTATGGCGCCGCGTCTTGATGTCCGGGGGGCACGCTCCGAACGCGGATATGTGGTGATGCGTGCTGAGAAGGGGGTGCGCTTGAAGGAGCAGAGGGCCGAAGGAATCCGGGAAATCCATACCGCCTCGGTTCCGCTCCACGTTCCTGACGCCCAGCGCGCCTATCGGTTCAAGAGCCCTGATTGGATTCTCCAGGTTTCAGTGGAGCAGGCGGATGCCGCCATTCATGCCGAGGTATTTCAACTGATCTCGCTGGGCGAAGGCGCGCTCTATGGCAGCGTCTCAACAACCTACCGGATTGAGGGGGCACCCGTGCGCCGGTTTGTCGTCAAGGTTCCCGCTGCCTATCAGAATATCGAGTTTACCGGGCGAGATGTCCGAAGCTGGCAGCGTGACGGGGAACTGGTGACGGTGGCGCTTCAGGAGAAAGTGCTGGGCGACTACACCCTGCTGATGACCTATGATCAGCCCTTTGCTTATGAGGGGGCGGAACTTCTGGTGGGCGGCGTGGAAACAGCGGGGACCATGAGCGAGGTTGGTTATGTGGCTTTGTCTGGCCCCGCCAGTCTTACGTTTGAGGCAGAAAAACAGCGAGATACCTCCGTGATATCGATCCAGTCCGGTGAGCTGCCAAGGGAATATGCCTTGCTGATCAATGATCCGGTGTTGAAGGCTTACAAGTACGTCCGGACGCCGCATGTGACTCGGTTGGTGGTCCGTCGGTTTGAAACGCAAGCCATGTTGGATTGCGTGGCCGATCATATTTCGATGCGCACCCGGATCAGTCTTGAAGGTGAGGCGGTGACTGAGGCGACGTATTTTGTAAAAAACGCGTCCCAGCAATTTATGGGAGTCACCCTGCCGAAAGGCGCCAAACTCTGGTCGGCGCGTGTCGATGGGGAAACCATTCAGGTGCTCGACGGTGACCAGGGCGTGACGTTGATTCCCATTAAGCGCCTGGCGGACGCGGATACCCCCTCGCGGATCGATATCGTGTATGCCGAGGCCCGGTCCAAGTTAGGCTGGTTTAGCGGACTGTCATTCAGCGCCCCACTCTCGGCCGCGCAGTCGGTCTTTGCGCGTTGGACGTTGGTTGGACCGGATAAACTGTCATTTTTGGCGACCGGCGGCAATATGACGGCGCCTACGGGGCCGGGATCGGGTCTGAGTGCCCTGATGGTGATGCTGAAGTCGATGTTGGCCGGGGTGGCGCGTGAATGCCCGATACTGCTTATATGGAGTCTTCTGGCTCTGCTGACAGGTATCGGTCTTGCCAACAGGATTGGCCGGCGCAAGGGGTTGAGTTGGGGTACCATGGGGATCCTGCTGATTAGCGCGGTCCTCTTGATGGGGCTAAGCCATGCCGCATTAAACGAGTTGGATAATTGTATCGACGTGCTGTGGAGTGCGGCAGGCCAACCCCGCGCTGTGACGCATAATATTTCTTTCACGAAGTCGGTGACGATGTCTGACCGGGAGCTGACCGTGTCGGTTCGCACGGTGCCGTCGTGGCTCGGCGGCACTGGCGGCCTGTTGCGGCTCGGGCTGGGTGGACTTGCTGGCCTCGTGGTCTTGCTACAGGCATTCCGAGGCGGGGGTACGCGGCGGCCTATTGTCTTTGCCGTCGGCATGACGTTGCTCCTGTGGAGCCTGATGGCGATTCCGGCGCTGGTTCCTGTGACGGCACTCTTGATGTTGCTGGTGGCGCCGGTGTGGGCCTGGGTGTCGTTGGTGCGGCGTGCGTATCGTCGCGGTTGTACCCGTTGGGCGGCGGAATCACAGGAGAACGGGGACGACATGATGCCTCTACCTTTTGCCGATGTTCCCCCGCCGATGGCAACGCCTCCCGCTGTACCGTCGGGATCCACCACGGGTGGATCCACCCCACTGGGTTTAGTCGTATTGCTGTTCGCTTTAATGGGGGCGGCTTCCGTGGTGCAGGCCAAATCTGAATATCCGGTTTCGAAGCTTGTGACGCAGGATGCGGTGGTGGTTGTTGCCCCCGTCATGAATGAGGTGTTGCTGAAAGTGAACGCCCCGGATCCAGTGAAAGACCGGGATGGGAATGCGCTGGTGGAGATGACGCTGATCCTGGAGACGAGCAAACCGGAGCGTTTCATGGTGTTCCCATCAAACTATGTTCTCGTGGCCTCCTCGGTGACGACTCGGCAGGGCCGGCTTTCGGCAGAACGTGACGGGTTTTATGTCAACCTGGAAAGCAAGGGTGTCTACACGCTGACGTTCAAAGGGTTTGTACATGTCACGGGCGAAAGCGGCGTCTGGGCGCTTCCGTTGAATTTGCCGGCAAATATCAAGAACCGGGTCGTGGTCACCGTCCCCGCCACAGGGTGGGAGATCGCGAGTCCGTATGCGGCGTTGTTGAATGTCACTGAGAAGGACAAGACCACGGTGGGCGTTATGACCATCGCCGGTGGCAAACGGGGGAACATTACCTGGCAGCCTCGGGAACGCAAAACGAAACTGGAGCAGACGGTATTCTATTGTGATCTGCAGACCTATGCATTACTGGCGCCAGGCTTGGTCAATATGACACATCTGGCCCGCTGCCAGGTGGCGCAGGGAGAAATTCAAACCCTCCGGTTTGTCATTCCCAAAGGAGTGAGTGTGACGGCGGTGTCGGGGGAAGGACTGGGGACCTGGCGATTTGAACCGGACACCCGCATTCTGGAAGCGTGGATGGGAAAGCCGGTCAGCGGTGAATTTGCTTTATCCATTACCACCCAGGTGCCGCGAGAGGGGCTGCCATACGACGCCATACTGGAAGTGCCCACCGTTGAAGGGTGTGCGCGCCAGCGTGGCTCTGTGGCTTTGGCCGCCGGCAGTTCGGTGCAGGTGCGACTGGATAACCTCAAAGGGTTGAGCACAATGAATGTCGGCGACTTTCCCAGTGAAGCGGCGCAGATGGCGCTGAGGGGCACACGCACTGCGGATCAGCCCGAAATCCGGTCTGCGTACCGCTATCATGAGTTGCCGGTCAATGCGTTAGTGCATGCGGAACGGGTGTTGCCCGAGGTGCGGGTGACGGAGCAGGCGAATCTGGATATCTCCGATGAGCGCATGGTGCTCAGTTCGCGCCTGGTGTTGGCCATCTCGCGGGCGGGTATTTTCGATCAACGCCTGAATTTGCCCGAGGCCTTTGACATTGAGTCGCTGTCCGGCGAGGACATCAGCCACTGGGACGAGGTTCGCGAGGGAGGCCATGGCGTGATCATTCACTTCCGCAAGCAGGCGATGGGTGACCGCACGGTGAATATTGTGATGGGGCGCATGGAGAAGGGACTCGAAGCCCAGATCAAGGTTCCGCGAATCGGTGTGGTCGATGCCGTCAAGCATGTCGGCACCCTGGCGGTTTCAGGAGAGCGGGGCGTGCGTTTGCTGACCACGGAGCGTGATGGCGTCAGTGAGATCCATCCGCGCGAGTTGGGAATAGAGCAGACGGGAGTCCTGGCGTTTCGACTTCTGAGGCCGGACTGGGCAGTGATGCTAAAAACCGAAACGCTGTTGCCGGTGTTGCACGCCGATGTGTTGCAAAGGGTGGATATTTCGGAGGGAATGATTCACGGGCGTTGCCTAGTGCAGTACAAGATCGATCAGGCCGGGCTGAAGACGTTTAAGCTCAAGGCGCCTGCTCCTGGCGTGTCCTTGACAGTCTCTGGACGCGGCATCGCCAAAGTGATCGAGGTGGATCGCACCAACGGGCTGTGGGAAGTGGAACTGCAGGGGAAGGTTGAAACCCGGTACCAGATGGAAGTGAACTACCAGCAAGCCTGCGAGGCTAAGGATGGCAAACTGAAGGTGAGCCCCTTGTGCACCGTGGATACGGAGTCGCAAAAGGGATTTGTGGTGGCCTTTACCACGGGGCGCCTGCAGGTCAAGGCGGACGAGGTGCCGGTCGGACTACATGAAGACGATGCCCGCAATGTGCCGGGAACCTTCGGCGCCGGGAATCTATCCGACGCCATCCTGTGCTACCGTACGACAAGGCCCGATTACGAGTTGAATCTCTCGGTGGTTCGCCATGACTCGGCGGCCGTCCTGGCGGCACGGGTGGAGTCTGTCGGCATTACCTCGGTTCTGTCGGAGGATGGACAAATGGTGACGCGGGTGGTCATGCAGATGAACGTGGGAACCCTGCGCTTTTTGGAAGTGACCCTGCCGCCGGCGGCGAAGTCGTGGTCGGCCTTTGTGGGCGGAGCGGCGGCGGCTCCGTTGAAAGATCATGGCAAACTGCTGATTCCGCTTGATGGCGCACGGTCGGTGGGCAATGCGTCGGTGGAGTTAAGTTACGTATCCATGGCGGGGGTGGGGCAGTTCTTCGGGCATCAACGGATTGAGGGGCCCCGGTTTAATGTTCCGCTGGCCAACGTGCGCTGGGATCTCTATGCGCCTTCTGGGTACCGGTACTACGGATTTGACGGAACCATGACGTACAAGTCTGAATGGCGGCAAGACGGGATAATTGCGTTTGATGCCGCTCAGTATGAGACGCAGAACAAGGCGGCCTATCTGGCGAACAACTCCATGGCGGAATCGGTCCTTAAGGAAGGGGAGTCGCTCTGGAAGCAAGGTAAGCAGGCCGAGGCCAAGCAGGCGCTGAAACAGGCGCTGGTTTTCTCGCAAGGCAAGCAGGAGTTGAATGAGGATGCCCGTATCCAATATCGCAACCTGATGCGCCAGCAGGCGGTCGTTGGCTTCTACAACCGGCGCGCGGCCCTGAAGAAGTCGAGGAATGTGGTGGATCAGGAAGACGCGGCGCCCCAGACTCAGCAGCAGGCGGCGCAACAGGTGAACGAAGGCCAGTGGACGGCAGACTACGGGCGGCAAGTTGAGCAGAAGCTGGACGCGAAGGACACCGACAACCTGAACCTGGTGGCCGACAAGATGCTGGAGCAGCAGAACGCCGCCCAGATACATGCGAACCCGATCCGGGTAACGGTGCCGGTGCAGGGGATACACCTGCCGTTTTCACGGGAACTTCAAATCAATCCGGGCGTAGACATGGTCTTGGAATTTAAGGCGAGCGGCGGCCGAATTTGGGGTTGGCTGGCCACAATGGGGGCGGCTCTAATCTTGATTCTGGTTTTCTGGAGCCTGATGTGTCTGATGCCGCGCAAAGTATTGTAGAAAGTTATGCGCCTGTGGACACTTCATCCTCAATACTTGGACGCGCGCGGACTTGTTGCGCTTTGGCGTGAGGCGTTACTGGCGCAAGCGGTTTTGGGAGGGCAAACACGGGGTTACACCCGTCATCCCCAACTCATTCGTTTTCGGGATTCTCCGTCCCCCTTGGAATCGATTGCATCCTATTTGCAAGTCGTTCATGTCGAAGCCACCCGGCGTGGTTACGACTTCGACATCACGAAAATAGCCTCTCATGGGCGCGTGAAGTCTATTGTGGTCACCTGCGGACAACTCGATTATGAGTGGGCGCACCTTAACGCGAAACTGCGCATTCGTGCCCCGGCGTGGCTTGCCAAATGGGAACCTCTTTTCTCTATCAAAGCGCACCCCCTGTTTCGGATTGTTCCCGGCGCAGTGGCGGAGTGGGAGATTCGATAGGGCGGGCGCGCCGTCGCCCGCCGTGTTGCGTGGATACGCACGGGGATGCTCTTGACCGGCGTTGCAGCGTTCGACGGCTCGTGCTTCGTAGCGAAGGCGGCGGCCTTCGCTGACTTCGCAGAGTAGCACGCGAGCGCCCTACCAATCAGATTGGATTCCAAGTGACGACATAAATTTTGTAAGCGATTCCGCGCCCGGCGTTCCAGCCTTGTTCTTCGCTAAGAGTTCATATACCCTGACCTTCTTTAGAATACTTTACGCCATAACGGCTTGCACCGCCTGAAACCGAATTGTTCGATAATGAAAATGAAGACGCAAAGGAATCGGATGAAGACGATACTCACTGTCAAAACGCTTGTTCATGACGCGAAAGACTTTGCCCATCGTGAATCAGGACATCGCGAACGAAGCCTGTTTGGGGTCACAGACGGCAAAGCCGTCGGTACTTATTTGGAACATAAATTCCAAAATCTTTTGCTTGAGAAATACGACTACACGAAGGGTTCATCGGCTAAAGGCATCGATTTCCCGAAACTCGGGGTTGACATCAAGGTCACGAGCATACGCCAACCTCAATCTTCCTGCCCGTTTAAATCCGCCCGACAAAAAGTCTATGGTCTTGGGTACTCCCTGCTTGTTTTCGTTTATGATAAAAAGGATGACCGGAAGACGCGAACGGCGACACTCAATATTAATCATGTTATTTTCGTTGAGGCCGGGCGAACGGCGGATTACCAAACGACAACGGGAATTCTGAAAATTCTGGACAACGATGGCAACGCCGACGATCTTGTAGCGTTCATGTCAGACCGTTTCCTGCCCCTCGACGATATTCAGGCGCGCCATCTTGCGGAAGAAATCCTCAGGAAAAAACCCGAAGTCGGGTATCTCACTATATCGAACGCCCTTCAGTGGAGGCTTCAGTATAATCGCGTGATAGGACATGCCGGGAAAGTAGACGGCATCAGCCGGGTTGTGTGATGATAGCCACGAAAAAGATTGAATTCGGGGACTTTCAAACTCCCCAAAATCTTGCCAATGAGATTGCCGTCTTTCTCCGGAACAGCGGCGAGGCGCCCGACATGGTTGTCGAGCCGACCTGTGGCTTGGGCAGTTTTGTCGTTGCAGCAATGGCCGCTTTTCCTCGAGCGAAGGCCATCTACGGCTTCGACATCAATCCGCACCATGTGCGTGAGGCCGTCAATACCTCTAAGGAACATGGCGGACGGAAACCCAAACTTGAATGCAAGGATTTCTTCCAAGTCGATTGGGTCGAGTTTTTTGCCGAACTCACGGGAACCATTCTCGTCATCGGAAATCCCCCCTGGGTTACGAATTCAGTACTAGGTACACTTGGAAGCCAAAACCTTCCCGAAAAGACGAATTTTCAAGGTTACGTTGGGTTCGCCGCCAAGACAGGAAAGGCCAACTTTGACATTTCCGAGTGGATGTTGATCCGGATTACAGAGGCACTGCATCGTCGAGCCGGTTGTGTGGCTATGTTGTGCAAGACGGCTACAGCTCGAAAGACACTTCGCCATGCTTGGTTAAACAGGTTGAACATCGGGCGCTGTTCTCTCCATTTGATTGACGCTAAGAAACATTTTGGGGCGTCGGTTGATGCCTGTTTGCTCATCATTCACACGGGAATTGTGGAGCCTGCTGCTACGGCTTGTGTATATTCCGATCTTTCATTCAATAGCAAGGTTTCGACTTTGGGGCTTGTTGGCAAGGAACTCGTTGCAGATATTGATGAGTTTCTCCGACTGCGGGACATTGACGGCATTCCTTACTATACTTGGCGCTCTGGAGTGAAACACGACGCGGCAGGCGTCATGGAGTTTAAGCGAGATAACGGGCATTACACCAACGGCAAGGAAGAGGAGTGCCGATTGGAAACAACCTATCTGTTTCCCCTTCTCAAATCATCGGATATCGCCAATGCCCGAATGACCCCGGAAAGGTATGTGCTTCTCACCCAGCGGAAACCGGCGGAGGATACGGCTGGAATCAGTAAGATTGCACCGAAGACATGGGCTTATCTGACAGAACACTCCGATGCGCTAGATCAAAGACGAAGTATCATTTATGAAAAACGCCCACGTTTCTCCATTTTCGGAGTGGGCGACTACACGTTCTCGCCTTGGAAGGTCGCCATATCTGGCCTGTACAAAACATGCCGATTTGAAGTTGTCGGGGAGCATCACGGGAAACCTATCGTTCTGGACGATACGTGTTACTTCATCCCGTGCGCATCCGAGGATGAATCCCGATTCATCTGTGAACTACTGAACTCTGATATATGCCAGCGATTCCTTCGCTCGCTTGTATTCCTTGATGCTAAGCGGCCTGTTACGATTGACATCCTAAACCGAATTGATCTCAAACGTGTTGCCGAACGTGTGAATAGGGTGGCAGAAGCGCAAAAGTTTCTTTCTGCGGCAGCCGGATTTGAGGATAGGCAACCGCTCCTCGTCTTTGAGAAAAAAGCAAAGTATCGAGTCAAGCGGGGCGCAGCACGCTCTAAATCATGAGCCGTTCAATATCCAGGTCTGTTGATGGGGCTACTATCAAT
>JBAXPK010000051.1:0-16878 GCA_037132275.1 bacterium | reverse complement strand
CAGAATCCAGAATCCAGAATCCAGAATCCAGAATCCAGAGGCGAGGAGTCCGGAGTTAGAAGTGGGGAGTGGGGGAGGGGGCGGGAGTGCTGTTGTTATGCCGGATTCACTGACCTCGCAACAAATCAGCAATCTTTTCACGGCCATACATTGGCTTGGGGGAGGCCCGGAGAGCGGTTCTCCACTGAGGTTCGATGAGTTGAAAGGGCATATCGTGGTCTACCACTTCGACTCGGCCTATGTGGAGGCTTCCTCTCGATCTCAATACCCGGGAGAGTCTGGCGGGTTATCCCGGCTGATGAAGTTATACGGGGATCAGGGATTGATTTGCCTATGGGTGTTGCCGGAAGGAGAGGGCAAAGGAGAGTCGATCCCACTCGCTCTCGGCCTTTATCCGGATTTGTCGGTGGGAAGCCTCCTTCGCCAAGGTGATGGCGTCCAAGGCAGCGGGGAGTGGCCGGTGAAAAGCGGGAATGTCGTGGTGGGGCGGGATGGTAAAGTCCGGGCCATCTGTTCCGATCAGCAACTCTTCAAGGCTGTCAAGAAGGCAATCTTGTCGCTGTAAGCGGACTCCCGGCCACGCCGCTGGCCGCTGCGCGCTCGACGTCGCGAGCGCCCTTGCGAAGACAACAAAGGGCGACGGGAGTGGAATCAGGGTGGGCCTCAGGGTTTGGCCCCCGTTCGCCTTCGTCGAACGGCTACAGAAGAGAAGAAAGAGCGGCGGTTCCCCTCTTCTGTAGCCGTCGCACGCAGGGCGACGGGAGTGTGGGAGGGCGGCCACGCCGCTGGCCGCTGCGGACGGCTCGGCGAGCCGTCGCTTACCAAAGCTGAAAATAGTTTACACATTCAGTAATATACCGTAGATGTAACTTCTATTTATTAGCAGGAGGATGATTATGAGAAAACTTGGATTGATTTGGGTGTCGGCGGTGATGGTGGCTATGGCGGCGTTCGTTTGGAGCGGCTGTGAAAGCGCGGGCGGAACCGGGGGCATTGGGATTTCCCCGTCGTCGGTGACCTTGGGTGGAGCCTCAAGTAATGCGACTGAAGCCGTGGTGTTTACCGCCCAAACCAGCGGGACGCTGGCGCTTCCCCTTGAGTGGCGGGTCTCCAATCCGGCGCTTGGGACCATTATCAGCCAATCCGGGAGCAATGCCACCTACAAGGCCAATTCCGGGGCAAAGGGTGACAATATCATCACCGTGCGCGATCAATACCAGAACGAAGGCTCCGCTGTAATCACGCAACAGTAGGCCTTTCCTGTTTCTATTTGCGCGGATTTTGCCGAGGTGTTACCATTGCCGTCACATCAGTGGGTGAGGTTTAACCTTATGTCTAACTATCGCAATCCATGGGTCCTGGCCGGACTGGTTCTTCTTTCCTGGGGTCAGGCTCACGGCGCCGTCATCACTCTCAAGATCCGGGTGATCAATCCCTCGAAAACTGAAAATCAGAAAGCCACCGTCAATTCCGCCCTGCCCGGCCAGGTCAAGCCGGAGGATGTTGTCAACGCCGGCGGGTTGGATGTTGTGTATGATGTAGACACCAAGTCCTATGCCGTCAAAAAAGAGGTGGAACTGAAACCCTCGGAAAGCCGCATATTCGAGGTGGTCATCAAGGATATCTGGACGATCCCCGAGGCGGATATCCAGACGCTGAAAACGCATGCCGGAAAACTGGCCGAGGCGTTGAAGTCCTCCAATAAGGAGGAGTCGGCCGGGCGGCTCAAGGACTTGATCGATACCGGGGTGAAGACGGTGCTGGCCCGTCAGGCGGCTTATGAAGTCGGGGCGGTCAAACCCCTGGAACATATCCGTGCCTATGAGGCGAATAGCGAGGCTGTCACCCGGATCCGAACGGATGTTGGAATCCTGGAGAATCTGGTGATTGCGTCAGGCAAGGACCCCGAAGTCATTCTCGGGGCACCCAAGATTCCGCCCCGGCTAGATCGGGATATGAATGACGCGACCAATGCGGTTATCGTCCTTCACATCAAAATTTCCAATTCCTCGCTGACCGAGAAACGGAAAGTGCCGCTGAAGCATGATTTCCCCGCCGAAGTGAGGCCGACGGATATCCTGGATGCGGGAGGTTTGCAGATTGGCGTGGATTCCACGAAGAACCTCTGCTACGCCTATCTGCTTGAGGATATTGAGCTTGAGCCGCAGGGGACAAAGGTTTTTGACGTCAAAATCCGTGATCCCTGGGCGACGGGTGGCGGGAAGTTGCCCAAGCTTGAAGCCCGGGTGAAAGAGATTCTTAACATTACCCGCGAAATGGATTCCTACAAGGCCGTCATCGCTCAGGCCCAGGTGATCCTGAAGGATCTCGATGAGGTCAAAGCGCGTAAAAGCCCGGAGGGGGTCAATGACCAGTACGTCGCGTTTGCCCGGCGTCAGGCCACGGATATCCATGAAATCGAAACCCGGATCCAGCGGTTGGAGGAGTTATTCCAGCCGAGTGAGAAACCCATGAAAGGGGGGGTGCCGATGATGGATGTGCCCCGCCCCGACAAACGGACCACCTGGGTGATCATCTACATCATTCTTGGCTTTCTTGGGGTTTTCAGTCTGCTGTTCTACCTGCGCTGGTATGGCAAGGGCAAAGCCGAAAAGGTCGAAGGAATGGGGCAGAAGTCAGAGGACAGAGGGCAGAAGACAGAGTAAAGAAAGAAACCATGGCTTTAGCATTGAAGATATCCCCCCTCCAGATCAAGGAATATGGGGTGGTTGCCGAAATCAAACAGGGGATTGCTCATATCACCGGATTGACCAACTGCATGAATGGTCAATTGGTGCATTTTGACGGAGGAAGTCAGGGAGTCATTGTCGGGTTCGACGACGACTATGAATTGGTGATGATTGTCAAGGAAGGCGCCAAGACCAAGCCCGGCGACAAGCTCTACTCCACGATTGAAAGTTGTACGGTTCCTGTCGGGGAGCAATTTCTGGGGCGGATTGTCAACGGGTTGGCTGAACCCACCGATGGTTTCGGCCCCATCAAGGCGGAGCGCCGGCAACCCATCTTTAATCAATCGCCCAGTGTTCTTGAGCGTACGCCCCTGAAGGAATCGCTTGAAACAGGGGTGAAAATCCTGGACATGATGAACCCGGTGGGAAAGGGGCAGCGCCAGTTGATCCTGGGCGATCGCGTCACCGGGAAAACCACCATCGCCACCGATACCATTCTCAATCAGCGCGGCAAGGGCGTCATCTGTATTTACTGTTGCATCGGGAAGTCCGAAGCCTCCCTGAATAAGGTGCTCGACTTGTTGCGTGAGCGGGATGCCATGAGTTATTGCATTATTGTGTCGGCGACCGCCTCCGCCACTGTGGGACAGCAGTATCTGGCACCTTATGTTGCGGCCAGTCTGGGCGAATATTTCATGGAAAAAGGCCGGGATGTGTTCGTGGCCTTCGATGATCTAACCAAGCACGCCTGGGTTTACCGGCAGATGTCCCTGCTCCTTGAGCGCTCACCGGGGCGTGACGCCTATCCGGGCGATATTTTTTATCTTCATTCCCAGCTCGTGGAGCGGGCTGGAAAATTGCGCCCGGAACGGGGATCCGGGTCCATGACGTTCTTCCCGATCGTGGAAACGATTCAGGGTGACGTGACCGGCTATATCCCCACGAATATCATCTCCATGACCGACGGGCAGATTTATGTCAGCACGCCTCTTTTCACCGAAGGGTTCAAACCCGCCATTGATATCGGGCTGTCCGTGTCCCGTATCGGCAGCAAGGTGCAATGGCCGGCCATGAGAAAATTGGCGGGAATTCTCCGGTTGGAGTATATTCAATACAAGGAACTGGAAAAATTGACCCGTATCAAAGCCGGGGTGTCAGAAGCGGTCGAGAAGCGCCTTCAGAAAGGAAAGGTCGTGGCCGAGATTCTGAAGCAGGACAAGAATGGCCCGTTTGCGATCGAGGAGCAGATCATTGTTCTCTATGCGCTTGCCAATGGGTTTATGGAAAATCTCAAGCCCGATCAGGTGAATGCCTATCAGGTTGGCATTCTGGCTAAAATCAGGGCTGATAAGCCGGAACTGATTCAGGCCTTGATTCAGAAGAAGGATCTTACGGAAGAGATCAAGGAGGGGCTCCATGAGCAACTCACGTCGTATGGTAATATCGCCGTTTAAAGTCAAGATCACAGAGACCGGGACGATCAAGGACGTCAAAAAAATGATCGTCCGGATTACGGGGCTGCCCTCATGCCTGAATGGGCAGCTTGTGGATTTTGGTGATGGCAACAAGGGAATCATCATGGGCTATGACGAGGAGGATGTCCTGGCCCTTCTTCTGGGAAGTGACACGGGTGTCCGCATGGGGCAGACGGTCAAAGGGGAAAGTGAGCCGTTTACCATTCCGGTCGGCGAAGCCATGATCGGGCGCATGGTGGACTCGATGGGAGTGCCTTGTGATGGCCGCGGTGAAATCGTCGCCGCGGCGAACAATCCTGTCTTCGCCCCCTCGCCGATGATTACGGAGCGGGCGCCGGTTGAGGATTTTCTGTTCACAGGCGTAAGGGTTGTGGATGCCATGGTGCCCATCGGCAAGGGGCAGCGCCAGTTGATTTTGGGTGACCGCATGACGGGGAAAACGAGCCTGGCGACCGATGCCATCCTCAGCCAGCGCGGGCGGAATGTGGTGTGCATCTACTGCTGCATCGGGAAAGCCTTGGTGGCCCTGGAGAAGGTGCTGACCGTGCTGTCCGAAAAAGGGGCGTTATCCTATACCATTGTCGTGGCCGCCACCGACAGCGCCACCGCCGGAGAACAATATATCGTGCCCTTCTCGGCGGCGACAATAGGCGAGCACCTGATGCGTCAGGGACGGGATGTCCTGGTGGTTTTTGACGATCTTACCAAGCACGCTTGGGCCTACCGCCAGATTTCCCTTCTGCTGGAAAGGCCCCCGGGCCGTGAGGCCTATCCCGGCGACATCTTTTATATTCAGACCCAGCTCATGGAGCGGGCCGGTCGCTTGAACCGTGATCATGGCGGGGGATCCATGACGTTTCTGGGAGTGGCGGATACGCTTCAGGGCGACTTGACCGGCTATATCCCCTCCAACCTGATTTCCATTTGTGACGGGCTGGTGAGCCTCAACTCAAGTATGTTTGGCGAGGGAACGCGGCCTGCCCTTGATTTCAAACTGTCCCTCTCAATCGTGGGGGGGAAAGCGCAACCCTTGATTTTGCGGGAACTCAGCAGCGGGTTGCGTAGAAACTACCTGGAATTCGTGGAGATCGCCCGCCTGAGCAAGTTACAGTCCGGGTTGTCAAAAGAATCGGAACGCGTGATGAAGCAGGGGCAGGTGATGATGGCCATGTTCCTTCAGCCGCAGTCCCAGCCCGTGGGTTATCTGGATGAAATACTGATTTTGTATGCGATGCGGCTGGGAGTTCTTGATGACCAGGAACCCGGAGAATGGATCCGGTTCCGGGAAGGGATTGAGTCCTTTGCCCGGACCCGCGATCCGGCCCTTGAGATGGATGTGAAGGAGGCGCTCCGGTTGACACCCGAACTCGAGCGACGAATGGCCGCAGTTATTCAGGCGTTTTTTGTGAAAAAGGAATAAGCATGGCGGCAACGTTCTCACTCAAGATCCTGAATCCCAAGCATGTGGTTTTTGAGGGAATGGTGGGGAGCGTGTTTCTGCCCGGTGATGCCGGGGAGTTTGAACTTCTGGCTTATCATGTGCCGATTGTCAGCCTCCTGAAGGAGGGGGAAATCATTGTTGATTGGAAGACCCGTATACCGATAAAAAAAGGTATGATACGTTATCTTGATGAGGAGTGCGTGATTCTTCTTGAGGAGCAGGGCGCGCCGAAGGTCAAAAAGAAAACGGACGAATAAACGATGCATAACTTTGTCATCTTCCTGGTCATTTTTTTGACGGTGCTGGGCCCCTCGGCCGTGATCGCCTCCATCGGGTATGCCAGTATCCGGGCGCTGGGGCGTAATCCCTCGGCGGCCCAGAAAATACTTCAGGCAATGATTATTGCGCTTGTGTTTGCAGAGGCTATCGCGGTGATCGCTCTGCTCGTGCTCTTTCAATTATTCGGGAGGTAAGGGGAATTATGAGAATCATGGTATATCTGGTTATGGCGCAGGTGGCGGTGTTTATTGTGCTTGTCCTCGGGTTGAAGCGATTGCTCCTGGGCGACACCCAGGCCGCTACCGGGAAACTCCGCGAGGCTGAGGCGGAACTCGGGCGGAAGGAAGAGGCGGTCCGCAAGCGCATGGACGAAAACGAGGGGGATTTCCGGCGGAAAAGCGCCGAGGCTCAGGAAGCCCTCGCCCGGGCGCGCGAGACCATGGAAAAAGAGGTGTTGAAGGCACGGGACGGGCTTTTGGATGAAGCCCGGAAGGAGCGTGACCGCATTCTTGATGAGGCGAACCGGAGCAAGGAGAAACTGCGCCAGGAACTGATCCGGGAAGCGCAGGCGCAGGCGGTGCAGTATGCCGGACGTGTCTATGAAATGGTATTCAGCGAGGAATTGGGCCGGAAACTGGATCAGGTTTTCCTGGATGAGTTGCTGATCGCCCTGGATGAGATGGATGCCAGCAGCATCACTATTTCGGCCCCCTCCATTGATGTGGTATGCAGTCATCCCCTGGACGCCATCCATCGCACGCACCTGAAGGATCTTGTGGCGCGGAAATTTGGCGCGTCCCTTGAAGTCAGCGAAGCCATCGATCAGAGTTTGATGGCGGGTATCAAGATCAAACTGGGAAGCCTCGAGATTGACGGCAGCCTGAAGAACCGGTTTAACGAGGCCATTGAAGAATTGAAGCGCGAGCATGTGTAAGCCTTGGGCTTCAGTTCGGGAGTATGGATCATGGCTCTGCTGAGTCAACTGAGACGCGATCTTCGGTTTAACGCCGAGTTCCTTCAGTTGATCCAGACGCTGAAAAACATTGCGGCGTCCCAGTACCATACCTTGGAACGGGCCAAGGAGCGTTTTGCCGATTTCATGGCCCAGTTCGCCGGTTTTTTCCGGGTTGTGGATATGGTGGATGTCAAGGCCCCGCTGGTTTCCGTTGCCACCGATGTGGTCGGTATTGTGCTGGTGACCTCGGATTCAGGATTCATGGGCGGGCTCAATGCCGGCGTGATGGCGGCAGGGTATGATGTGCAGGGATCCCTCCCAAATGAGAAAGTCCGTTATATTGTAATCGGCGACCGGGGAATATCCAAGATGGGGGAAAAGGGGATCGAATTCAAGGGATTCCCGGGGATCAACCCTGAAACCCGGTTTGAACAGGCGCTCGAAATCCGGGATTACATTGTGAAAGAGGTGAGCGAAGAACGGATCGGGAAGGTGGTACTGGTTCATCCCCGCGCCCTGTCGTTTACGCAGCAGACGGTGGATACGGTGCAGATTCTGCCGTGCGGGGAGTTGTTCGATAAAAGCTCGGATTCCGCAATATCCCGGCAGCAGACAGGGATCAGGAAGCATATGGAGGATGCGCGGAAGGTGACGGTGGAATCCTCCTACCGCGACATGGTGGAATACCTGGCCGGCATGTGGGTGGCCTCGAAACTGTTTGAAGTGTTCGAAGATAGCAAGCTGGCGGAATTCGCGGCTCGCGCCATGCATCTTGAGGATAGCAGCCAGAAACTTTCGCAGGAGCATAAGAAACTGAAACATCAATGTTTCCGGGCTGCTCATGAACTTGTGGATAAGAGCATGCGTGAATCGTTCTCGTCACGGAAGAAGAAGAAGCGGAAGGTGGCATGATTATGAGCGATAAAGCGGTCGGTGAACTCAAAAAGGGTAAGGTGATCGGAGTCCAGGGTCCTGTGGTGGACATTAAGTTCGAACAGATTTCGGATATGCCGGATCTGCATGAATTGGTCATGGTCAGAACCTTTGACAAGCGTGACCTTGCGATGGAGGTGGCCGAGCATCTGGAGGGAAGCGTGGCCCGGTGTATCGCCCTGTCTTCCACTCTGAATCTCCAGCGGAACGCGGTGGCCACTTCGACGGGGGATGTGTTGCGGGTGCCTGTGGGCGATGCGCTCTTCGGTCGGATCATCAACGTTATGGGACAACCCATTGACGGCAAGGGCCCCATTAATGCCACGGAAACCCGGCCTATCCACCGGGACGTGAGCAAGCTTCGCGTCAATGTGGCAACCCTGGTGGATAACAAGCGCGAGGTGATGGAGACCGGGATCAAGATGATTGATCTGCTGTACCCGGTGGTAAAGGGAAGCAAGACCGGAATTCTCGGGGGCGCCGGCTGCGGCAAGAGCGTCGTCATTCAGGAGCTCATTCATAACGTCGCTGCGGAGCATGACGGCTGTAGTGTGTTTGCCGGTGTCGGGGAACGTATCCGGGAAGGTAACGAGCTCTATTTTGAATTTGAACATTCGGGTATCCTGAAAAAAGTCATCATGGCCTTCGGACAGATGGATGAGCCGCCGGGCGCCCGTTTTGAAGTGGTAAAAACCGGGATTACCCAGGCGGAATGGCTCCAGGAGCAGGGGAAGAACGTGCTGCTCTTCATCGATAATGTCTTCCGTTTTGTGCAGGCGGGCTCGGAAATATCCACCCTGATGGGCCGCGTGCCGTCCGAGACAGGCTATCAGCCCACGCTGAGTTCCGAGGTTGGCGATATCCACGAGCGGATCAAGGCCGGAAGCGGTGGCTCCATCTCGGCCTTTGAGGCCGTGTATGTGCCGGCGGATGACCTGACGGATCCCGCCGTGGTGGCCATTTTCAGTTACCTCGATTCCGTGCTGGTGTTGTCGCGTGACCGGGCTCAGCTCGGGCTATATCCGGCGATTGACCCCCTGAGCTCCTCAAGCTCGAATATGGACCGAGCCATTGTCGGGGAACGGCATTTTAACATTGCCCAGGAAGTGGTGCGGATGCTGACCAAGTATGATGAATTGCGGCGCATCGTGGCGGTTATCGGAATCGATGAATTGTCGCGGACCGACCGACTGGTTTATGAACGGGCCCGGAAGCTCCAGAACTACCTGACCCAACCTTGTTTTGTCGCGGAATCCTATACCGGGCGAAAAGGCCAGTATGTTCCCACCGAGGTAACGATCAATGATTGCTCCCAGATTATCGAGGGCGCCTTTGATGATCGTGATGAGCGGGAATTCTACATGGTCGGGAGGCTCCCCTGAAGGATCACTTAAGTTATGGCGCCACAATGGAGTAATATGCTGGTTGAGGAGAAGCTGATCACCTCCAGCCAGCTTGAGGAGGCGATCCGTCTTTCCCGGTCTCGGAATGAACCGCTGCTTAAGTCGCTGGTTCTTCAGGGCCTTGTCGCCGAGGATAAGCTTCTCCGTGTGGTGGCGCGCCAGCAGGGAATCCGTTTCATCTCGTTGCGGGAGACACACCCGGAGCCCGCCGCGGTGGCAAGTCTGTCGGCCCGTTTTGTGGCCCACTACCACGTCATGCCGGTCGCCTTGAACGGACATCAGCTGGTGGTGGCGGTGGCCAATCCCTTTGACCAGTCGGCCATGGAGGATATTGAGAGCAGCCACGGCTTCCGGTTCGAACGGGTTCTGGCCTGTGAGAGCGATATCCTGGAGGCGATCCGGATCCATTACGGGGTGGGATCCGAGACGGTGGAGCGAATCCTCGCCGACGCCCCTGAACAGGGCGCCTCATCCCAGGTCGAGGAATCGCACGACCTGGAGCACAAGGCCGAAGATGCCTCGGTGATCAAGTTGGTGAATCAGCTGCTCCTTCAGGCCATAACCGATCGGGCCACCGATATTCATTTTGAGGTCTACCGGGATGACGTCATCCTGCGAAGGAGGATTGACGGGATTCTCTATGATACCCCGGTGTCCCGGAACATGGCCTCGCTGTATCCCGCCATTATCTCCCGTATCAAACTGATGGCCGGTCTCAATATTGTGGAGCGACGGCTGCCGCAGGATGGCCGGGCGAGGGTCAATATCGGCCATTACCAGTACGATTTGCGGGTGTCGGTGGTGCCGTCGGTGCATGGCGAGAATATCGTCATCCGCATTCTGCCCACCTCAATGCTGTTCAGCCTGGAGCAATTGGGGCTGTCACCGACGCATCTCCACAGCCTGACGGAGTTGATCCAATTGCCGCATGGCATTGTGTTTGTGACCGGCCCCACCGGCAGCGGTAAGAGCACCACGCTGTATGCCTGCCTGACCCGGCTGAATACCCGGGATCATAAGATCATCACCATCGAGGATCCGGTTGAATATGAGATCAAGGGGATCATGCAGACCCAGGTGAATCCCCGGATCGAATTGACCTTTGCCCGGGCGCTCCGGAGCATGTTGCGGCATGATCCGGACATCATGATGGTGGGCGAGGTCCGGGATCGTGAAACCGCGGAAATCACCATCCAGACGGCGCTGACTGGGCATCTGGTGTTCAGCACCCTTCATACCAATGATGCGGCCAGTGCGGCCATTCGGCTCCTTGACATGGGGGTCGATCCCTACCTCATTGCCTCGACGGTGCGAGCCTTTATGGCTCAGCGCCTGGTCCGTGTGGTGTGTGAGCATTGCCGGGAATGGATTGAAATCGAGGGGCGGCGCTGCAGTCGTGGCCGGGGTTGCCCGCAATGTAATGGCACCGGGTATCGCGGCCGGGTCGCCATCAGCGAGATCATGCAGGTTCTTCCCGAGATCCAGGATCTGATCCTGCGCCGGGCCTCGGCGCGGGATATTCGCCAGAAGGCGGTCGCGTTGGGGATGAAAACCCTGGCCGCCGACGGTTGGGATAAAATCGAAAAGGGAATCACCACCATGGAGGAGGTCACGCGGACAACCTTCGATACCCTGACGCATGTCGAATCCTGAATTTATGCCGACATTTGCCTATAAAGCCAAGCAGGGGCCGGATAAAACCGTGGAGGGGGAGATTGCGGCTGAAAACCGGTCTGCGGCGGTCGCCCGGCTGGAACGAATGGGATGCAGTCCGCTCTCGCTCGAAGAAGTGGCGGGAACCCGCCGGGCGGTCTCCGGGTCCCGTCTTCGCAAGATCAAGGAGCGGGACATTACGGTCTTCACCCGGCAACTTGCCGGCTTGCTGCGGGCCGGGGTTCCCATCCTGCGTGCCCTGACGACGATCCAGCAGCAGACCGAAAATGCATCGTTGCAAGCCCTCATCATGGAGATTACCGGTGCCGTGCGCGATGGGCGGGCCTTCTCGGAAAGCCTGGCGCGCTATCCCGCCTTGTTCACGGATCTGTATATCAATATGGCCCGGTCGGGTGAGTCGGCGGGTATGTTGGATGAAATCCTGATGCGGCTTGCAGAGGCGCGGGAGAACGACGATGAACTCCGTTCGCGGGTGCTCGCAGCGATTGCCTATCCGGCCTTGGTTTTGTCCGTCGGCGCGCTCAGCATTTTTGTCATTCTCACGTTTTTCCTGCCCCGGATCATGCATCTTTTTGAGGGAACAGCCGTGGTGCTCCCGTTCCCGACCCGGATGGTGTTGGCGGTGAGTTCGGTGTTCTCCCACTACTGGGGGATTTTGGTGATAGTGGCCGGGATTGCCGTCCTGCTGGTCCGGCGTTATTTCAAGACCGAGACCGGGCGCATGGCGTTGGATGGCGCACTCCTGCGAATGCCCGTCATCGGCGCGTTTGCGAGGGATACGGATATTGTCAGGTTTGCCCGCACCCTCGCCTTGCTGGTCAAGGCCGGTATCCTGGTTGATCGGGCGCTGACGCTGTCAGGCAATACACTGATGAACCGGCGCCTGCGGGCGGCGGTGCTGGCGGCGGCGGACGAAACGGTGCGCCAGGGGGCCACCGTGGCAACCGGATTCAAACGACGTCCCGAGATTCCGGAATTCGTCACCAATATGGTGGCCGTGGGCGAGGAAAGCGGCCACCTGGATGAGGCCTTGCTGGAGGTGGCTTCTTTCTATCAGCGTGAGTTGGATCGCGACCTCAGGCAAGTGACAACCCTTTTGGAGCCGGTCTTGATTTTGTTGGTTGGAATCGTGGTAGGGTTTATAATATTTGCCATGCTGCTGCCCATTTTCCAAATCGGCCAGGCAGTTAGGTAGGGCAGAAAAGATGAAAACCTCACCACTGATTGAAGAAATGCAAGAAATTCAGACAAAGAAAAAGACAATGTTTCGCGATTTTTATGTCTGGCGGTTACGCCAGCCACCAATCTTGTTTTCTATAGGATGCTGCTGAAGGGGAAGGAGTAAAACAATGAGACAATCCAATGGGTTTACCTTGATTGAGTTGATGATCGTGGTGATCATTATTGCCGCGCTGGCGGCGATGGTGGCGCCGAATCTGATCGGGCGGAGCGATGAGGCCAAGGCAAAAATTGCCCAGGGCGACCTGTCGAGCCTGGATACGGCGTTAAAACTCTACCGGCTGGATAAGGGATCGTATCCCACGGGCGAGCAAGGCCTGGACGTCCTGCTGGCGGTGCCGGGCCCCGGCCGTGAGCCTTACCTTGATAAATCGGCGATGGATCCCTGGAAGCGGAAATACCAGTACCGGTGTCCCGGAACCCACCGGCCTTCAAGTTATGATTTGTTCTCGACCGGGGCCGACGGCAAGGAAGGCACGGAGGATGACATCAAGAACTGGGAGTAGCGGCTTCACGCTCATCGAAGTTCTCGTGGCCTCCGTCATTCTGTTCGCCGGGTTGGGCGCAGTTCTAAAGGCCTATAGTCTGGCGGTGGTCGCCAT
This sequence comes from bacterium, assembly GCA_037132275.1. Lineage (GTDB taxonomy): Bacteria > Verrucomicrobiota > Kiritimatiellia > CAIKKV01 > CAITUY01 > JAABPW01. Next base: position 4,187 of record JBAXPK010000051.1, on the reverse strand, counting down.
GGACTCGGCCATGGATAAGCTGAATTCCTGTCAGGTGATGCGGGAGAAGGCCATGGAATTGGAGCCGCAGGTTACCGGCACCCTGGGTGATCCGCTCACAGGGGGCGACGGGCGAACCGTGATCGGCTCCCGCGAGTATCTGTGGCATATTGAGACCTCCCGTCTTGTGCTGACGCATGACGTCTCGCTATTGCGGGCGGCCATCCGGGTCAATCGCTCCATGACTGGTCAGCCGTATACCCTGGTGTGTGAGTGGGCCCAGATCCAGACGCCGGAGAAAGCGGGGGCGCCGTGAATGGTTTTTATCCCCTGCCGCCACATGCGGCAGGTGTAGAGAATGGTTTTTATCCCCTGCCGCCTTGTGCGGCAGGTATAGACGATGTGAGGCAACCTCCTGCGTTGCCGGCCAATCGTGTTCACCCGCGACACAAGGTCGCGGGGGTCTGGGTCGCGGGGGGCTGTAGGTCATCCTCCCGGAATGGATTGACCTTGCTTGAACTGCTGATTGCGGCCGCGCTGATTGCCGTGGCGGCCCTGGTGGTTGCCGAAGCCTTCGCGGCAGGATTCCGGGTGTGGCAGCGTGCCAGTCAACTGGGCGGCGCCTATGCGGACTCCGTCATTGCCTTGGAATCGTTCCAAAAAGATTTATGCAACACGACCCCGTGCCGGTTGACCGCCTTTCGCGGAGGGGGTAACTGGGTCGAGATTCCCTCGATCATTACCATGCCCGACACGCAGGGCGCCACAGAACAGCCCGGCTTGATACGGTATGAGGTCAACGCCTCCGGGCAGGGGCTGGATCGGCTGATACGTTCGCTGGATGTCGCCAGTCCCGAAAAGCAGAGGCGTGAAACCCTTGCCGGTGGGGTGAAGTCCGTGGCGTTCCTCTATGCGGATCCGGGAGCGCAACCCGGGGGCGCCATCACCTGGGTGGGTGAATGGGCGGGCCGCACGAATACGCCTGCGGCAGTCAAGGTAAAGTGGCAGGGACAACAGGGAGGCGAAGCCTTTGAATTTGAACGAACAGTGGCCCTGCCAGTCCGATAATCATCAGGGCAACTTCCCCCCGCGACCTTGCGTCGCGGGAGAACAAGACGGGTGGACAACGCGAATGTTTGCCACCCATCATTCGTTCCTGCAGGGCGAGGTGGCTGGGGACTTTGTTAAACGGGGAAGCATCCTGATATTGGCCTTGTGGGTGATCTTCATGCTAGCCGTGCTGGCCGTGGCGGTGGGGGCTCATGTTGAAGGACGCCTTGCGCTCGCCCGGCGCATTGAACAGCGGACGATCGGGTATTACGCCGTCCGCACCGGTGTGGAGCGTGGCATCGCCAAACTGCTCCAGGATACCAATGGCTGGGATGGACTCGGGGAATCCTGGTCTGATAACCGGGCGGATTTTTCCAACGTTGTTTCGGGAGCGGGAGCGTTTTCGCTGGTCTATAGCGTTGAACGCGCCGACGGCGGCAGTAATGTCATGTTCGGACTCTGGGATGAGCAAGGTAAAATCGATCTAAACAAGGGACGGATAGAGTTGATGGCCTCGTTACTGGAAGTGGCAGGCGGACTGAGCGCCGAGCAGGCTGCCCGTCTTGCGGATGCCGTCAACACGGCCCGTACCCGCCTGGTTGAGAAATCCCCGCAAATTGGAGCGAAGACGGGCTGGGTTGATTCACGTATCGAAGCGGGGCCGCTTAAATCGGTTGATGAACTCCGATGGATCAAAGGGATGAGCCCGGAGGTGTTCGATAAAATCCGCGACCATGTAACCGTCTATGGCGGAAGGAGCGTCAATTTGAACACGGCAGATCGGCTTGTGCTCCTGAGTCTGGCGAAACGGGCTGGGGGGGGGACATCGAAGGCGATTGAAAATTTCGTAAGGAAGATATTGCAGTTCAGGGAAAGGGGCGGTATTTTTAAGAGTCTTGGGACAGGTTTGGCGGAGGCGCTGGGTGAGAAAACCGGATTGGCGGAGGATGAACGTCCTTTGCTCTATGGTATGGCTCCCTATGTGACCGTTACATCCAGTCATTTCAGGGGGCATGCGGAGGGCTGGTTGGCGAGCGGCAGAGCCAGCGAATCGCGGCGGATAGATTTTGTCTGGAATCGGAAGGATCGAAGAATAGAATTCTGGCATGAAGACTGATCCAAATGTAACTTTTGGAAATTCCGTGCTTGTCATTGAGCCCGGCAGCGAATGGTTCAAGCTGGTTCAAGTCAGCCGCGGACGCGGGGATGTCAAGTGTACAAAGGCCGTCGTGAGGCGTTCGGCTGATGTCGAGCCTTTAATGGGGCCTAATTTTCTGAAAGCGCTGGGGCTGGGAGAGTTGGCAGGCGAGTTGGCTGTGGTCTGTCTTCCCCGGCAGGCCGTCAATGTCCGGCTCATTGATCTCCCATCCGGTGACCACCAGGAGATCGCCGACATGGTCGATCTCCAGATTGCCCGGCAAACGCCCTACTCCCGCGACGAGATTGTTTTTGACTACCGTTTGTTCCGGGCGGAAAAAGAGGGTTATACACGGGTGATGCTGGTGATCGCTCAAACCGGGCTGGTGCGCCAGAAAATCAGATTATTGGAGGATGCCGGACTGTCGGTGGGTCTGGTGACAACCACGACCGACGGGTGGGTGGCCGCCTTGCAGGCGGGAAAACTGGCTTTTGCGCAGCAGGCGGCGGGCGCCGTGGCTTTCCTTGATGTGGATATCACAACCAGCGACCTGGTCGTATTAAATCACGGGGTGCCGCTGTTCAGCCGCAGTGTGTCGGTTGGAGCCAATCAGCTTCTGGCCGGGGATGCGCCGTCACGCGCCAAGGCCATCCAGGAGATTGGGATGGCCTTGGAAACTTTCAGGAACGAAACGCCTGCGGTGACCATCGCGGTGCTGGCGTTGGCGGGGATGGCGGCACGAAAACCGGCTCTGGCCCAGGATTTGGAAGCGGAGTTAAAATTGGAAGTTGTGCCCGTAACCGGGGTTGACGGGATGGCCTATGATTTGGCCGGACCTCAAGCCGGGGACGTTTCCTTGATCGGAATTTCGTGCGCGGCTTCAGCCCCGGGAGAGTTGCAGATCAATCTGATGCCCGACTCCGTTCGCTTGAGGAAGTCGGTTATGACCAAGGCGCGTCGGTTGACGATTATGGGTTTTCTCATCCTGGCGATACTGGGACTTCTCTCCCTGTATGTGGAGGGTCTTGTGAATCGCCAGGAAGTTTATCTGCAGGAATTGGGCGTGATGACGAAGAAGACCACGGCGCCTGCGGAACGGCTGGAGGCCATGCGCCGGAAGGCTGGAATTGTTGCTGAAAGGATGACGATTAATATGGTTCCCCCCCGGGCACTCGTGGAGTTGTTTGGGTTGGTGCCGGAAGGCACGGCGTTCACATCCATTGAGATCGTGGAGGCTTCGCAGCTTGTCTGCCGGGGAACGGCTGAGTCGGTCGCCGATACCGTGAAGTTGGTTAATGCGATGGAATCCTCGCCGCTTTTTCAGAACGTCAAGAGCACCCGCACCGTCTCCGGGAAGGATCGAACCGAGTTTGAAATCGCCTGTGAATTGGAGAAAAAGAGGCCATGATGGCGATGAAATCAATCCTTGCGCAGGGACGCGGAACCTGGGTTTTTATGGTGGGCGTTGTTTTGGTTGTGCTCCTGTTCGTTGGGGTCGCCCTGGGGCCGATCCGAAGCATGATTCAAAAACTGGATGATGAAATTGTCGCCCAGGAAAAACAATTGGCCGTCAATTTAAGAATTCTGGCGCCTTCCGCGAAGAAGGTGGTTGAAGCGGAATATAGTCGTTACGGGACGCGGATTCAGAAAAAAGGATCATCCGAAGAAGAGAATTCCCAGATGCTTTCCGAGCTGGATACGCTGGCCGGCCAGAATAAGGTGAAGCTGCTTTCCACAAAGCCCAGGAAGACAAAAGTGGAGAGCGATTTTGAGGCGTATAGTGTTGAGATCGAGGTTGAGGCGGATATGCCTTTGCTCATGGGGTTTATTTATGGTGTGGAAAGCTCCGCGCAGTTGTTGCGAATAGACAGGCTGGTCATCGATTCCAAGGGTGGCGGAGAGTCAGTCTCCCCGAGAGCCGCCCTTGTGATTTCCAAGATCGTCACGCTATAAGTCACCAGGCCAACCTGGCGGCCACGCCGCCTTTCTATTACCCACAAGGCAAGAGGAAGACTTCACC
>JBAXPK010000050.1:0-16892 GCA_037132275.1 bacterium | reverse complement strand
ACCCGCGCCACCCTCAACAGGAGTTCGTAGTCGCATCCGGAAACCCGGTAATTAGCATGGATCAGATTGCCAAAAGTATGCACATGCCGACGCCGATTCTGCTGCCGGTCGAAACGGGCCACACCAAAGAACGCATCCCCTGCCCCGGTCTCAAAAAGACGGGTGGCAGGAATGACGATGCCTGCAACTTGAGCCATTTGCGCGTAGGCAAACTCAATGCGGCCGTCGTCATACGCATTCCGGCTAGTGTGAAATTTAATCAACCAGGCGGTGTATCCTTCCGGCAATTCGTCCTCCCCGGAAATCATCTCATCCCCGCGCAGGCCTACCAGGACTTTGGGACGGGCACCCCCTGGGCTGCCGCCAGCCCTTAAAAGTTGGGGCAAAACGCGATTACTTTTACCAGCCATCACCCGGTAGGCTTCCTTGGACATGTCTTGCAAGTCAAGCAACTGATGGTCAAGACCTTCACACCGGGCAGGCGGATGGTAAGTCAACGCCCCCATGGTTCGTTCACCCAGATAAGCCAGCCGATCAAGGGGCGAAAGGGTTTCGAGCGTCACCCCTTGACGCATGAAATGACGATCCATCAAAAGAAGTCCCCAGCCGTCCGGCAGGGAATCGTCGAACAACCCGAACAGTGGGCCAAAGGCCAGATCTCGATGCTCGTGCAATCCCGGCTCGGGAGGAAGTTTGAAAGGCGACAACCACAGGGGAGCCTGAAGAAAAGCGGCATCGTACTCGAAGTAAATACGGCGCTCAACCTCGGCAAGTTGTCCCACCAACCGTTTCTCTCCCGGCCCATAGGTCAGTTGTACGTCAAGTTTCTTCATTGAGTTCCCCGCTTGGACTTGGGTTGCAGGGCAAGGGCTTCCAGTTCGCGAATGCTGCCCGCTTCCGGTTGGCGCAACAAGGCATCGAAGTCATCCAATCGTCCTAGCGCAAACGAGAGCCGCAGCAGACTCTTGAGCGATATCTCTCCCGACCTCTCGAATCGACGGAGCGAAGCCAGCGTGACACCGGATCGGGTGGCCAAGGTGGCCTGTTTCCACTTCCGAAGCAAACGCAACTGCCGCGTCTTCCGCGCCAATTCCCGCATAACCTCGTCAGGAGTACGAAGGGGGTATGGGTTTCCTATATTCATAAGTGATAATATATTGATATTTAATGCATATATCAACCATTAATATCAATATATAAACGCTTATTATGGACTGCCTGCGTCGCCGCGTATTTCCAATTTCAGCCATTCAAGCAATGACTCCCTATCGGGGAATGTTCCTTCAAGTTGGGCGTCGTAGGCTTTTTTCCGCCACACCCCAATTCCCGGGCCTTCCTTGATTCCCAAGGCCATAATGTCGCGTCCATTGACCCACGGGGCGGGAAGTACTGGCTCTGAATCGAGTTGGCGCCGGAATTCCAATAAATATTCATGATTTTCCAGATCGCCGTGACTGGAGGCGCAATCCAACCGGTGCAACTCCATTTCGGAATGAAAAGTGGGCGCCCCCACCAGGCGACGCAAGGTCGAGCGGCGCATGGTTTTTACGTCAATAAAACGCATGTGATTGCCTACCATAAAGGTGATCGCGTCGCGGTCGTCACAGGAGAATTTCAAGCGATCAAGAATTGCCCGCGCGGCCTCTGACCCCACCTTGGCATGACATTCAAAACGCCAGCGTCCCTCCTTGAGCTGGGCGGTCGGTGGTTTCCCAACATCATGCAGCAGAACCGCCCAGGCGAGGCGATAATCATCGGTTCGCATCTGGTTTAACATGACCAGGGTGTGCTGGAAGACATCGCCTTCCGGATGATATTCCGGCGGCTGTTCAACCCCCTGCATGGCGCCGATTTCCGGCAGGATCACCCCGAGCAAACCCAGATCCCGCAACATCAGGACCGCCTCTCCCGCCTGCAGGGATTCAGTCAAAAGGCGATTGAGTTCGTCCCGTATCCGTTCCGCGCTAATCGTGGTGATCATGCCCGCCGTCGCCCGGATAGCGTCCGCCGTGGCGGAGTCTAGGGCAAATCCCAACGTGGCGGCAAACCGAACCGCCCGCAACATCCTCAAATGATCTTCCCTGAAACGCTCCCCGGGGATCCCCACGGCACGGATCAAGCGCCGGGCGATATCGGCACTGCCGCCTGCATAGTCAATGACCTGCTGTTCAATGGGATCATAAAACAACGCATTCACCGTGAAATCCCTGCGTTGTGAATCCGTCACAGGGTCTGAGAACGTAACGCTTGAAGGATGCCGCCCATCCCGATAATCGGCATCCTTGCGAAAAGTCGCCACCTCATACCAGTGGCCGGAAAAGGGAACCCGCACCACCCCGAATGATTTGCCCACCTCCACGGCCTCCGGAAACATTTCAACCACCTTGTCGGGAATGGCATTGGTGGCGATGTCGAAATCCTTGGCAGGCCGCCCCAGGATTAGGTCGCGCACGCATCCCCCGGCCCAATAGGATATGAAACCAGCCGCCTTGAGTCGCCGGACGATCTCAACCGCGCCGGATACTTCAGCCTGGGACGCATTAAGGGGAAAGGGATACGAATTCATGTCACTTCAGCGCAAAGGCGTGAGGAAGCAGGTCACCCAACACAACAACTTCGCTCTTCTTCAGATCATCCAGCGGGGCAATAATGATTGGAAATTCGGGACCGCAGAATTCGGCAAGCACCTGCAGACAGGCGCCACAGGGCAGCGCGGCTTTACCGCGTCCGCCCACCACGGCCATCGCCTCAAATTCCGGTTCCCCTTCCGAAACCGCCTTCATCACGGCCACCCTCTCCGCGCACAGCGTCAGGCCATACGATGCATTTTCCACGTTGCACCCGACAAATACTATTCCGCTGGCGGTCAACAGAGCGGCGCCGACAGGAAAATTGGAATAAGGCGAATACGTACGCTTTGCCGCCTGCGCCGCCATCTTTAGAAAAGCAACGGAGTTCATTTTTTCTTTTTTCATACGGTCACCGCCCTCTTCACAAATTCCTGCAATACTAGCGTCAACCCCGGAATCGCCATCTGGGCTCCAGCCAGCACGTCTTGATGGGACAGCGTGGAGGCCCCTCCTGCCGCCGCATTGGCAATGCACGAGAGTCCCGCCACTCTCAGTCCGGCGGCATGCGCCAGAATCGCTTCGGGCACGGTCGACATCCCCACGGCATCGGCGCCCATCTTCCGGAAAGCCGTAATTTCAGCCGGGGTCTCATACGAGGGCCCCGTCACAGCCATGTAGACGCCATGCGCCACCGTGATTCCAGCGCAAGCGGCCGCTTGGTCAAGAATCGCCCGGTACCCTTTGTCATAAATGCATGTCATATCCGGAAAACGGGGCCCCCAGAACGCATGGTGGGAACCGACCAGGGGATTGATCCCCATCAGGTTGATGTGATCGTCAATTACCATCATCGAACCTGGCGGCAACGATTCCCGAATTCCCCCAGCGCTGTTGGTCAGCACCATTCCTTGTGCCCCCATGGTTCTGGCCAGGCAGACCGGAAAGGCAATGGGATCCCAACCCACCCCTTCATACCAATGGCGGCGTCCCGCAAAAATTAAAAGATCGGCCCCATCCTGCTCCGCCAGCAGGAGGTGGCCGCCATGGCCAGACACCTGGGGCGTCCCAAGTTCCGGAATTTCCGCATAATCCACGGTGTGCTTGACCTCAAACCCTTTGACCACATCCCTCCAGCCGGAGCCCATAACCAACGCCAATCTTGGATGAAAAGCTGGATAGGCGCTACATATCCTATCCGCCGCCCTGCTGATTCTGTCCGTATTCATAGCTTCTTCACATCTCACATCTTACGTCTCACATTTTACGCTTCATAGCCGCTCCAATAGCAAGGGTACTGCCGCCACAGGTTCCGCGCCAATCACAAAAGCCGCCCTGACCAGTTCCATCGCCGACTCCACCCTGTCTTGCGAGGCCGCATGCAGGGTGACCAATGGAGAGCCGGCATCTACCTGCTCTCCGGTCTTCACCAGATTCGACAGGCCGGCTGCAGGATCAATTGCATCCGTGGTTAATGCCCGTCCAGCGCCCAGCAGCAAGCTGGCCCGCCCGATTTTCCCGGCATCCACATCCCGGACAAATCCACTGGCCGGAGCGCCATAGTCCACCCGCACCGCAGAGGACGGGAACCGGCGCGGATCATCAAGCACATCGGTGTTCCCGCCATGCAAACGCACCATCTTCTTGAATAATTCAAAAGGTTCGCCGGAAGCCAATTTCCGGCGAACCACCGCCAAGCCGGCATCTGCCGTCGGCGCCACTCCCGCCACCACCAGCATTTCCGCCGCCAATAACAACGTCAGTTCCGTGCAATCCGCAGGCCCCCGCCCTTTCAGGATGTCCATCGACTCCATGATCTCCACTGCATTTCCGACGCTACGCCCGAGGGGTTGATCCATCCTGGTAATCATGACCGTGACGCGCTTCCCCATGGCGCGCCCCACCCTGACAAGCCCCTCTGCCAGCGCCCGCGCATCCTCAAGGGTTGTCATAAAGGCGCCCCGTCCGCACTTCACATCCAACACCAAGCCGTCAATTCCCTCGGCCAGTTTTTTGCTCATGATACTCGAGACAATCAGGGGAATGGAGGGCACCGTGGCTGTGACATCCCGCAAGGCATACAGTTTCCGGTCGGCGGGAACCAGACGCTCCGTCTGGCCGATCATGGAACAGCCGCAAGCCTGGATCACCTTGATAAACTCAGGAATCGACAAACCGGTGCGATATCCCGGAATGGACTCCAGTTTATCGAGAGTGCCGCCCGTAATCCCCAATCCACGGCCAGAGATCATGGGGACGGCGACCCCGCACGCGGCCACGAGGGGCGCCAGAGGAATAGACAGTTTGTCACCAATGCCGCCAGTAGAATGTTTATCCACCTTGGGCAGGAGAATCGCAGAGGTATCGACTACATCGCCCGAGTGCATCATCACCCGCGTCAACGTGGCGGTCTCCGCCGGAGTCATTCCACGAAAAAAAATAGCCATCGCCAGGGCTGACATCTGGTAGTCGGGAATCTCCCCCCGGACATAGCCCCCGATAAAGAAGCCCAAGTCTTCATCGGAAAGAATCCCGCCATTGCGTTTTTTCTCAATAATCCATTGGGGAAGCATATCGGCACAATACGGATGCAGGCGGGACTATGTCAAACCATAATACCGACTTCAGAAACGATGTATCATGTCAGCCGTCCACGCTCTCAAACGACTACGACCCAACCGAATCGATCCTCTTCCTCGCACAACTGGATGCGCGTCAGGTGATCGTACAGTGCCCGTGTGACCCGACCCACCGTGAAGTTGTTGTATACCGTTTCCCGGCCTTCGTGGGTGATGGAACCGATCGGGCTGATAACGGCCGCCGTTCCCGAACAGAAGGCTTCATCGGCGGACAGCGCGTCCTCCACCGATACATTTTTTTCCAACACCTGCATCCCCATGACGTCTTGGGCAATCTGCATCACCGACTTGCGGGTAATCCCGGGCAAGATCGAACCCAGCGCCGGGGTCATGAGCACGTTGCCTTTGACACAGAAGAAATTGGCCGCGCCAACCTCCTCAATATACTTCTCTTCCCGGGCATCCAGGTAAATACACTCGTTGAACCCCTTGGCCTTCGTCTTCTTGGCCGGCAGCATAACCCCGGCGTAGTTGCCTATGAACTTGATCCCCCCCGTCCCCTTGGGCGCGGCGCGGTGGAACTCATGCGTGATTTCCAACTTGATGGGCATGAACCCGGCCTTGAAATACTGCCCCACCGGCGACGCATATGTCAGAAAGGTGAATTCAGGCGCCGGCGAGACCCCCAGCACAGGCCCGGAACCGTACAGGCAGGGACGTATGTAGAGGCTGCCTTTGCCGTAAGGCGGCACATAGTCAATATTCTTTCTCACCAACTCACTCACCGCGTCCACGAATTTTTCCACCGGGAACTCGGGTATGCAGACACGCCGGGCGCCTTCCGCCAGCCGTTTGCCGTTCTCCGACGGTCGGAACAAAACTAGTTTGCCGGTCTTGGTGCGCATCGCCTTCAGCCCCTCGAACAGGCCCTGCCCGTAGTTCAACACGCCGGCGGCAGGCGAAATCGAGATATTCCCATATGGCAGATAGACGCCCTGGTCCCACACGCCATCAGTCTTGCATTTGCTGATGAACATCGTTTCCGCAGGCGTGAGGGAAAAAGACAAATTATCAAAATCAATTTTGGCTGGCATGGTTTAACTCCCGACCTACTTGGCTTCTTCGAACCCCAATTTCATGACGTCCAGGTTCTTCTCGTGCAGTTTGGCCGAAAAGATTTTATCCATGGCCTTCTCCACCGCCTCACGCGAAACCATGCGGGTAATCTTCAACACACCGCCCAGCATAACCATGTTGGCCATGCGTCCATCGCCCTTTTCGAGCGCGATCCCTGTGGCGTTGACATACACACCCCGAATATCCGGGCGGGACACCGTGTTGTTCACCAAGCTTGAATTGACAAAGAGCAGGCCGCCCGGCGCCACTAGGGGCTGGAAATAGTCAAACGACATTTCATTCATGGCCACAACAACATTAGGGTCATGCACGATGGGCGACCCGATCTCGTTATTCGACACCACTACCGTGCAATTCGCCATGCCGCCGCGCATGGCAATCCCGTAAGAAGGGAAAAAGGTAACCTGCTTGCCTTCCACCATTCCGGCATACGCCACAAGCGTCCCCATCGAAATGACGCCCTGGCCGCCAAATCCCGCAAATATGCAACGCTGGTCCATCACGCCCCGCCTTCCCTTGCCTTCGGCGAAACACACATTCCCTCATCTTTGAACTCGCCCAACGGATACTGCGGAATCATGTTTTTTTCAATAAAATCCACCGCCTCGAGAGGCTGCATACCCCAGTTAACGGGACAGGCAGACAGCACCTCAACAAGCGAAAACCCCTTCTTGCCGAGTTGGACCTCAAACGCTTTCTTGATGGCCTGTTTCGCTTTCGCCACGTGGGCGGCTGTGTGCACCGCTGTGCGCGCCAGGTAGGTGACCCCGCCCAGGCTCTGCAACAGTTCGCAGACGCGGATCGGGTAACCCATGCCCGTGGAGGGATCACGCCCGTCCAGACACGTTGTGGCCTTCTGCCCCGACAATGTCGTCGGCGCCATCTGCCCACCCGTCATTCCATAAATCGCATTATTCACAAAAATGGTCGTAATGTTCTCACCCCGGTTGGCGGCGTGAATGATCTCCGCCGTCCCGATCGAGGCCAAGTCACCATCGCCTTGGTACGACAGAACAAACGTATCGGGGAGGACGCGCTTGATTCCCGTGGCAGCCGCCGGGGTTCTTCCGTGTGCAGACTGACAGATGTCCAATCCCAGGAAGGTATACGCCAAGATCGAACACCCCACCGGCGCCATAAAAACACAATTGTCGGCGAGCTTGTATTCCTCAATCAACTCACAGATCAGGCGATGCACGACCCCGTGCCCACATCCGGGACAATACGGCGACGGCTTATCGAGCCATAGCGGGGATCGTCCGGCAACTTTCTTCATATCCATACGCTCATCTCTCCTGCCTCAGGAAATTTCCCAGTCGATGACGGTTCCCCGTGTCGTGATGCGGCCCACCCGTTTGTTGACCAAGACGAAGTCAATGATTTCCATGATGTCCTTTTCCTGCGGGACGCCCCCGCCCGGCCTTCCGTGGAAATGGAGCGACGCGTCACCCAACCCCGCCAGTTTGACATCTTCAATCATCTGTCCAAGACTCATCTCAATCACCAGGAATTCCCGGGTTTTCCTAGCCGCCTGCGAGATCACCTTATAGGGGAAAGGCCAAACCGTAATGGGCCGGATCAAGCCGATCTTCAGGCCTTTGGCGCGCGCTTGATGCATAACCTCCTTGCAGATGCGGGAGGTCGTTCCATACGCCACCAGGATCAGGTCGGCATCCTCGCAGTGGAGCGTCTCCACCATGAGTTCGTTTGCCTTCATTTCCTCATACTTGGCCTTGAAGATCCAATTCCAGTCTTCAACCACACCCTCCTCCAGCGATAGCGAGTTGATCAGATTGGGCGCTCGTCCATGACGCTTGCCCCCCAGTGCCCAGGGTTTGGGCGGCGGATTAGGGCTCACTTCGCTCAATACGAGAGGCTCCATCATCTGGCCGAGAATGGCATCGCCCAGAATGATGACCGGATTACGGTAGCGATCTGCCACATCAAACGATTTGGCCGTCAGGTCTGCCGCCTCCTGTACTGTGGCTGGCGCGTAAACGACCATGTGCGTGTCGCCGTGACAGCCCCCCTTACAGGCTTGGAAATAGTCCGCCTGTGAAGGCGCGATATTACCCAACCCGGGACCGCCCCGCATGATGTTGACAATGACCGCCGGTAACTGTGCCCCGACAAGATACGAAATCCCCTCTTGCTTGAGCGACATCCCCGGGCTTGAAGAACTGGTCATGGCGCGTGCTCCGGCAGACGCGGAGCCATAAACCATATTGATGGCCGCCACCTCGCTTTCGGCCTGAATAAACGTCCGACCTTTCTCAGGCATGTGCCGTGACATGTAGGTGATTAGTTCGTTCTGCGGGGTAATCGGGTACCCGAAGTAGGCCTGAACTCCCGCCCGTATCGCCGCTTCGGCGATGGCCTCATTCCCCTTCATTAAAACCCGTTCACCCATGAAAACCCCTTCACCATCTTAAGTATTACTGGCCAGCCGCCACACCGTGATGGCGCTATCGGGACACACCTGCGCACACATCCCGCAGCCGGTGCATTGTTCCGGATGTGCCGCCATCAGGTAACGGTACCCATGCTTGTTGACCTGCCCTGACTTGGACAGCCCGATCACCTTGAATTTGCAGGCGGCAATGCACAATTCACATCCCTTGCACATATGGATATCGATTTCGATTTTACCTTTGGTCATCCCATACTCCCGCTCAGTCAGCCAACATTTGAACATTAAAATTTACGCTGAATCATGCCGCCCCGCAACAAAAAATGGGACACAAATAATGAGACATAAAGCAGAACAAGATCAAACTGTTTCCGGCGCAAGTGGCAGCACTACTTCGCCTGATCTTCCGGGTCTAATTTCGACCGACATGGGTAATTTTACATCGCACATGAACCTGTTTTCAGGTAATATGATGTCGGTGAGACGGGGATGATTATCTCCGAAGTTTGTTCCCACCCTTGCCCCGGCTGGTTCAGCTGGGGCTTGTAATAATGGACTTGGTTGCAATAAAAAAAGGGGTTACGATTTCTCGTAACCCCTCAAGTTGGTAGCGGGGGTTGGATTTGAACCAACGGCCTTCAGGTTATGAGCCGAGTATTGAACCGTTGCAATATCGCTAGTTACGCCGATTGCGTCGAATTTCCGTGAACAAACCGTGAACATTTGCTAACTTACTCCCGTGTTGATTGAAGAGAATAAAGGAATAACACGGGAGGTCAAGTATGGCTCTGGAAATGAAGTCGGGTTCACGGTGGTGGTATCTCCGATACCGCGATGGGGACAAGGTTCGGCAGGTGAAGTTGGCGGTGCGTGTCGCAGGGCGACCGCCAGCCGGGCCGGATGATGACGGAGACCGGACATTCCGAAGTTCAAAGGCGGAAGCGCAAAACGAGCATGACCGGGTGCTGGCCGAAATCCGCGGCGATCCAGGCGCCGAAAAGGCCATCCAGCGAATCGTCCAGATCAAGACCGGGGCCAAGGTCGAGTTTCCCGTCCTGACGGATCTGTACGAACACTGGCAGCGCATCCCCCGCCGGAAGGATCCCAATGAGCGTTATGCCAAACAGTGCAAGTCGGGCCTCAGGGATTTCGCGGAGTTCGTCCGCAAGACAAAGCCGGAAGCTGTGCAGTTCGTGCAGGTATCACCCGCACTCGCGCAAGCGTATTTGGACAAGCGGCAGAAGGATGGCGTCTCGACCAAGACGTGGAACGATACGCTGAAACTCCTGCGGGCGACGTTCAAGCATCTGCATCCGCAACTGGCCGAAGGGCAGAATCCCTTCCGCCGCATGGTGACCCGGACCCTTGAGACGGTGAACCGGCAGCCCTTCTCCCCCGAAGAGATGAAGAAGATCCTCGATGCCTGTGCCGGGGATGATTTCATCCGTCCGATTATCGTGACGGGCATGTGCACGGCCATGCGGCGCGGTGACTGTTGCCTTTTGAAGTGGGATGATGTGGACTTGGATGCCGGGTTCATTGCCGTGAAGACCTCGAAGACCGGCGAGACGGTTGACATTCCCATCCTGGCCGTGTTCCGGGAAGAACTCCTCAAGGCTAAGATGGTGCGGAAGGACAGGGCGGAATATGTGTTCCCGGAACCGGCCCAGATGTACCTGGCGAACGCAGATGGCATCACGATGCGGGTTCAGCGGGTTCTTTCGGCGGCTCTGGGTGGGCCCAAGCAGGGCGACACCCTCGTTTTGGAAGAGGTTACACCGGATGAGGCCCTGCGGCGCGGGCGTGAATACATCACCAAACTTCCGAACCGGGTAAAGGCCCAGCGAATGGCGACGGTATTCGAGTCCTACATGGCGGGAAAGAGTGTCCGGGATGTGACGGAGGAGAGTGGACTGAGTAAGGGTACTGTCGCCGGCCATCTTGCGGAGATAGAGGTCGGTTGTGGGTGCCGGTTTGTGAGGGGTGGCCTGGGTAAGGGCACGAGTTTTGCGGCCCGGATGAAGGCGGACACCAGTATTCTGCACGCGAAGCGGTCAAAAGGTGCGCGTAGGGCATCGGTCCGGGACTTCCACAGTTTCCGGGTGACGTGGATCACGATTGCGCTGGCGGCTGGGGTGCCGTTGGAGATCGTCCAGCGCGTGACCGGGCATAAGACCGTTGATGTCGTCCTGAAACACTACTTCCGGCCGGGACGCGAGGACTTCCGGCGTACCCTGGAGGCGGCAATGCCTCGGTTGTTTATGGAAGCGCCTACTCTGAAGGCCCTACCGTCCGCCACTGCCCAAGGGCAAGACACAGCGACGGGCGGCAGTTATGAGCAGCCTACAGGGCCTGGGGAGCCACTGGAAGCGGCGTTGAAAGCCTTGGAGGGCATGAATCAGAAGAACTGGAAGAAGATACGGGATGTCGTGGCCGGTCATATCCAGAAGGCCAAGGACTGGGTTGACGGGCGGGTTGTGCGTGAGGGTTGATAACGCTACAAGGCACAACTGATCAGGGAGATGGTTCAACGACCTCTACCGTGGGCTGTAGCATCTCATCCGTGAAGTCGAATTCCTTGCAGGGGTCGGCCGTGGTTCGTCTCTGAAGTGCAAGGCTGTGCTCAACCTTGGATTTGCTGTAGCGTGCACTTAGCGCGTGATCGACGATTCTCGACAGTTCGCCGGAATCGGTAATGCCGTGGCGAACGAATAGTTCACGCGCAAGCAGGCTTGCATCTTGATCGCCGACGGCCACGCGGACAATCTGTCTGTCCATTGCCGCAGCTAAACGATAGGCGGTTGTGTGACAACTGACGACATCGCAATTATCGAGCTTTGGTGACGGTTTCCGCGTGCCGAAGCGTTCCGGCCAGATTGAGACCAACTGCTGAGACACCTCACGTCCGGCATGGATCAAGGCATTTCGAATGTCGGACCAGTGTTTCCAACTCGTGAACAGTGTTTTCTCGCCATTCTCGATGCCGCATTTGAACTGTCGGTCTATCCACTGGACCATTTCCTTGTGGCTCTTGTTGTAGAGATATTTCTCGGCGACGAGATCTGCCAAGTACCGCCGCACATTTCCTGTGTCAATAACCCGTGCGAGTTCCCCTGCTTCGATTTGCAGTCCCGAATCTTTGATGAGCATTGGTTTCAGAAACACAGCGCGTTGTGTCGTGTCGGAAAGATACGTTTCGAATGCAGTATGGATATTGATGATAGCGTTTCCGCGAACGGCAGCTTCCGATTGTTCACGTCTCGCGCCGATGAAAGTGGTCGGTGAGACGGCGATACTGGAGAATGGGCGGCCCGAGTCACCCGGGAAATCAGTCGTTAGTCCATAGTTTGCGGTCTTGAGTTGTTCCTTCCACCAGCGAGATGAATACTCAAACGCCGTCCAGCAGTAGTGCGCTGTGTGTATCTCTGCCGTCAGTGCGAGTTTGAATTTGAAGAAGGCCAATGATGTTTGTTGTTGTCGTTTTGTTGTCATAGGGTTATCTAGCTTTCGTGCTGATGTGGCGGCAAGTGGGATCTGAGGTGATGATCAGAATCGTGCTCCAGATTCGCCCGGCAAAGGGATAGATATCCGCGCCCAACGTTAATTTCCGGTTGTGGCCCTATGTGAGTTATGACCAGCTTGCAGAAGGCACACAGAACGCCCGGTGCAACAGGCACCTCAACGGGAGTGACGGATACATCGGTTATGCAAGTAATCAGCCGCTCTGCAAACCAAGCCCTGGCAGAGTTACTCACGGACATCGATCCTGTAGAAGTACGGACCGATGCCTTGCACCGCGTCGGTGTAAATATTCTGCGTTGGCGTGGCTGGCATGTTACTCGCCCCCGGAAGTATGGTGAAGGCATTTGTGCCTGCCATCAGGTTCGTCGCCCGGCTCAAGTCATAGAACCGATTCGATATGCTCGGCCAGCGAACTACCATGCCCTGGCTTGGTGCGCTGTCGGCACTGGTGAAGCGAAAGACTGAGTTGATATTCGTTGGGTCGCATCCCGCAATCCATTCCTGCCATGTCAGCATGCCGTCGTTATCTACATCCCGCATGGCATCTACATTGAAGTTGGTGAGGCCTGACTGGGCCAGCCACCATTTCGGGACGTTGTTCGTCGCTAGTTGAGCATAAAAAAGCGCCATAATCGTCCGGGTGGTGTTCATAAATACCGTAATCGTGTTGCTTGCAATTGCGCAACCATTTGTCTGCCCCTGCCATGCGCCAAAAATGAAATAGTTCTCGGGAGTTGCAGTCAGGTGGACATTTGCTCCTGATACAAACCATGCATTATTGGTGCTAACTGCCCCATTACCCGTGGCACCAGTTTGCAGCCAGTAATTTGTATTCCAAAGCCACGTCACCGTTGAGTTATTGGTTATCGTTATAGTACCGACGTTCGTAGTGGATCCATTTGCTGAAACGCTACCTACCCCAGTCCACCCCGTGCAAACAAATTGGGTCGTTCCGCCAATGGTGACAGGTGAATTGGTAATAGCCACATTAACAGAAGAACCTACATCAAAGAGTCGCGTTCCGACTTGCGGAAAACCACTAGCATAGGGGGGCATTGAGATGGTCAATGAGTACTGCAGCCCGGGTACATACTCATAACACCCCATGTCCACAATGCCATCTACGGAAACACGCGGATTGTCACCTAAATCCTTTGAGCTGGTCATCCAGGACTGATTTGATCCAGCATTGATACAGAAGGATCCCGTTTGGAGCCTGTAATTCCCCGAAACCGGATTTACAAACAGAGGTTCGTCAGCAATATTCCCAGCCCCCGCTGGTAATGGAGTTGTGCAGCTATAGTCAAGAGTTGAGCCTGAATAGTTCGGCTCGGATGGCGCGACATTGAAATAGACAATACTGTTGTTCAGAGTGCTTCCGTATGCACCTCCGCCAACGCTTGCTGAGTTCCCGATCAACGTACAGTTGGTCAGCGAACCACCAACGGCACCACCACCAGCAAATCCAGAATTACCTGTCAGCAGGCAACTGTACAGAACACAGTCTTTAACGCCGCCGCCCCATGAATCTCCACCTCCAGGACCCAACGGATGCTCAACTGAATTGCTGGACAATATGCATTTATTGAGAATACTGCCCGCCGCTCCGCCACCTGAAAAGGCGGAATTACCTGTTAATGTGCAATTATTCAGTGTGCTATTTATTGCTCCGCCACCGGAACTGTAGTTGTAACCAGCAGAATTGCCGATCAACGTGCAATTATTAAGAGTGCCTCCAGACACACCGCCACCATCATCATTTGCCGAATTCCCAATGATAACGCAGTTAGTCAATACACCCGACGGCTCCAACCATGCCCCACCACCAGCCTGCTCCAAAGCATGATCTCCACTATATCCCCGGGTTGCCCCGTTCGTGAGGGTAAATCCAGACAAGACCGCGTTGGTTCCCAAATACACACAGCGTATTGCCGCATCACCATGCGGACCTAAACCCTGAATGATCGTTGCTCCAGGGCCGCTAAAACTTTGTACCGTGATGGCCTTGGTGATAGCCACGCGGTTTGTCAGAGAACCACGCGCCACTCGCCCACCTGATACATAGACGCCGTTGCTGACCATAATCAGTGAGCCAGGGTACGCCACATCAACGGCGCTCTGTATGCGTTGTGCGGCCGTTGCCCAATTCGTATAAGGAATTTGCGGCGAAATTGAACTGGCCGAAACATAGTGAGTCATCGCATTCGTGCAGACATATGTGTACTCAGCCCGTTCGTACGCGCCAATGTCTACAACGGCATTCCCGTTACCATCTCCATCCAAAGGCCTTATTTGACCCGCGTAATCGAGAGCCGGAGCACCGACAGAGGTTCCGGCGTCGATACATGGTGAATTTGCCTGCAATTGATAATCGACACCACTTACAAACATGGGGTCAGTCGTCATGTTGCCGGTTCCGGGGTGAAACTCCTGAACGCAACTGTAAGTAAACGTTGCCGCCGCCTGAAGGTCAATTGGATCGGACGCAGCATCGGAATTACCCCAAACAATGAAATTCTTCAACAAGGGAGCCCCTGCTGTCGACAGAGCACTGCCACGATTCGTGGCAACATTATACGCCACCGTACAATTAATACCGGTTGGACTGCATCCCGTGCCCACGTAGAGGCCGCCACCATCGTTGGTGCTACGGTTTCTCACGATAAGCGAATTCACGAGATACGGGTTCGAATTGTTTTCCATATACACTCCGGCTCCGCGTCCCGAGAAATTTGACTGAACAAGACAACTGTCCAAGGTCGGCGAACTGCCATAACAGACAACGCCCCCTGCATTTGCCTCGATAATCGTCCGGCGAATGATGGGGTTTGCCTTATTGGTGCAATAGATCCCAGCCACCCCGCAATCCCATATCCTGCAATCCTCGATTGATGGACTTGCCTTTCTACACAGAACGCCTGGTTGTCCAAAGAATGATGCCCATGTGTGGATGGTAAACCCTTTGATGACTGTCAGGGCGGTCTCATTGCTGGCACAGATAAACCCACTGTTGACGCTTGCCGCGTCAATCACTGTCGAGTTATATCCATGCCTCGAGCGAACGGTTATGGGTTTTCCCTTCGTGGTGATATCCTGATTGCCAACCCCGGAATATGACCCATCCATTACCACAATGACGGAACCACTTGGCGCCACATTGATTGCCTTCTGGATCGAATCATAGGGATGATATTGAGTGCCATTTTCATAGGGGTCGCTTGTTTCGGGATCTCCAGGAACTGGGTCGTTAGGCCCATTGTCATCCACCTGAATAGGGCTGGAGGGATTCGCTGGATCTGTCAGCAAAACAAAGGCTTCCTCATCATCAGGGATTCCATCGCCATCCCAGTCCCCGTAACCCATTGTGATATTGGCACCTGCAACATTATTGGTTAGATGAATGGGATTGCCTGCATAGGCCCCAATTGGCTCAGTAGGGCTCCAGACACCGTCATCATTTGAATCAATGAAAGCTCTCACCCAGTAGTCCGAGAGGACTGGAACTCCTTGAATCGAAAACCAACCTCCCGTCACTATAGTGCTATACTGCATATTGTTGGTGGACTTCATATCAGAGTCCGTTGAGGTAGGCATCGCCACAACCCGAATCTTCCCCGGCTTTTCTATGCCGCCAGAAACGACGCCAGTGATCATCTGCGTGACAAGTGTCCAGTGAGCATAGAGGGATGCTTCATGAGCTTCAAACTGCGCCTCAGGTGTTCCTCGTAGTTCAATCTCCGAAAACATTGTCCATTGAGAACCTCGTGTCGCCGAAATATTAAACCTGTCACTGACCGTATTAATGCCACCTAACGTAAGCTCAACTGTGCTTCCACTTCCCGCTGGATTAGTCACAGAGAAGGTTCTGCTGTAACCTACAGGTGTTGAAACAGTTATTTGTGTTGGCAACCCAACACCTGATGCATTGTCACTATCTGCCGCCCAAATCTTGATCTCCGCAACATTTACCGCGCTAGTAAATGCAAATGAAATGCTTGGATTAACATTCATCCAACCCACCAATGAAGACGCATCGGCAGCCATCGATCCCCCCCAAACCGGGACGAGCGCCATGCCATCAGTCAATTTGTTTCCGGAGTTGTCCGGATAAAGTGCTGATGGGTTAACACTATAACTATAGCCATACAATATCGGAGCGCTAACCGCAGTTCCTGCGGTCACCAGGGTGCCAGTTGATGGAGCGGTCCACCAGCCAGCGAAATTGTACCACTCTCGTGTTGTACTCGGCAGACTGCCGTAGGGCTCGTTGTAGGTCACAAGTTTTGACACAGGAACCGGTGTTGTACCACCTTGAGGATTGAATACCAGTGTATAAGCATTGGTTATCCAGTTCCAAGTTATTGAGGAAAGCAGGTTCGTAAGAACGATGCCTCCTGTATTATTGGTTGAGCCAGTGGCAGGTACTGATCCCGTTCCTAACCAACCGATAGGAGTGTATCCAGCAACGGAAAAAACTGACGCAGTAACTGTGGATTTCCAACTATAGTTTGAGCCTGTACCTACGGCAGGAATAGGTGACCCTCGCGCTGAACTTACCGAGAGGGTATAATCCCGAGAATCTACGCTACAAATATTGGAAGATGTGAACTGAGGAGCTGTTTCATGATAGACCCTGAATCCCAATTGACCAGCATTTCCATTCCAATTTGTCCCTGC
>JBAXPK010000049.1:0-17626 GCA_037132275.1 bacterium | reverse complement strand
CGAGGGCAAGCAGAAGCGTTTCATCAAAGGCGCCTTCAAGCAGTACCTTAGCCCCGTGGTCATTGAGGAACTGGTGCAGCACCCGGAACGGCTGAAACTCGGGGGCGAGTTGCGGGAACTTTCCATTTTCTTTTCGGACGTGCGGGGATTCACCAGCATCTCCGAACGGCTGAATCCCGAGCAGTTGACCGGCCTGCTCAACAGCTACCTGACCGCCATGACAGACATCATCTATCGCCATGGAGGTACGGTGGACAAGTATGAGGGCGACGCCATTATCGCCTTCTGGAACGCCCCGCTCACCCAATCAGATCATGCCATCCGGGCGGTTAGGACCGCGCTGGAGTGCCAGGAAAAACTGACGGCTTTGAATCCCGACTACAAAGCACAGATTGGGGCTGAACTTTATCAACGCATCGGCCTGAACAGCGGCCCCGTGGTGGTCGGCAACATGGGATCGAACCAGAGATTCAACTACACCTTCCTCGGGGATGCCGGAAATCTGGCCGCCCGACTTGAAGGCATCAATAAGCAGTTTGGTACGTCCATCCTGATTTCCAGCAACACCCAAAAGCAACTCGACTCCAGTATTGTCGTAAGGGAAATCGCTCAGGTTCAGGTCGTCGGTCGCAAAGAGCCGGTGCGGGTCTATGAGCCCATGCTGCCCACCACCGCCGCCGGACGCCGTGAGGTGTTGGAGGTATTTGCCTGTGGACTCGCGAAGTATTATGAGGGAGCCATCCAGGGAGCACTGGACTGTTTTGCCTCCATTGAGGCACAGGACGCCCCGGCCGAGGCCTATGTGCGCCGGTGCCGTTCCTTGCTGACATCACCACTGGCTGACTGGAATGGTGTCTGGATAATGACTGAGAAATAAGGATCCTATGAACAATAGAACAATCAAAGAACTGACCTTACTGGGACATAGCACAACCAAGTATCCGGATTCCCCGGACAAGGCGCGATTGGAGGCGTTTCCGAACGCCTACGCCAAACGGGACTACGTGGTGAAATTTGAATGTCCGGAATTCACCAGTCGTTGCCCCATCACCGACCAGCCGGATTTCGGCCGGATCCTGATCGAGTACGTTCCGAACAAGTTATGCCTGGAAAGCAAGGCGTTGAAGCTCTACCTCTACTCGTTCCGCAATCATAACACTTTTCACGAGGAAGTGGTCAACCGGATCCTGGACGACATCGTCAAGGCCATCAAGCCCCGCAGGATCAAAGTGACCGGCACATTCAATCCCCGCGGTGGAATCGCGATCTGCGCCGAGGCCGAATGGATTGGCAAAACTCGGTAGCTGCCCCTACCCCCAGTGTTGTCTGCGGCAATCTGTGAATTAGTTTGACGCAAGTTTATCATAGAGTATGATCTTATCAGATATTCAGATTGATGAGGTTTAACCATGACAACCATCTCTGCGACAGATTTCTCGCGAAATTTGAGTCGGTTCTTGGATCGGCTGGAACACGGCGGGGAAGAGCTCATTATTGTCCGAAACCACCACCCTGTTGCACGGATCATGCCAGGCGCGCCTGAAATGCGTGCCCTCGATGCATTTTCCGATTTGTTCGGCATCTTGCCAGACAAGGAGGGGGAAGCATGGATGAAGGATATGCAGGGGTTTGACCGCCCCGCCGCCAAGGAGTTGAACGATCCATGGGAGTGATCATTGACACCTGTGTCTGGGTAGACATTGAACGCGGGCGATTGCGTCCCGTGGAAGTTGCCGACCGCATACAGAATGATGCCGTATTCCTGACCCCCACCATTCTCGCTGAATTACAGTATGGCGTGGAACGGGCCTCGAATGCCACCCACCGCCATCTGCGATTCAGTGCCATGGAGCGCTTGCGCCGCAAACCATGCCTGATTATTGACTCTGGCACCGGCCTTGTCTTTGGCCGGATCGCGGCGACCTTGGACAATCAGGGAAAACCATCCACTCACCGCCTCCATGATCTCTGGATTGCGGCCGTAGCCATCCAGCACGGGCACCCGGTTCTCACCCGAAACGCCACCGACTTCGCCGACATTCCGGGGCTCCGC
The DNA here is from genome assembly GCA_037132275.1 of bacterium. Taxonomy (GTDB): domain Bacteria; phylum Verrucomicrobiota; class Kiritimatiellia; order CAIKKV01; family CAITUY01; genus JAABPW01. The sequence continues at coordinate 15,573 of JBAXPK010000049.1, read as the reverse complement.
GTGGTTGCCATCTGATACTTCGCCAATTCCTCAACACACGATGCTGAACCTGTTCAGCATTGATCAATCTTGCAATGTCGTGCAAACGTTTCTCCTACAGTGAAATCTGGTTGGATTCCAGCCAGCGCTGGACAACCACCTTCGTGTTTTCCAGCCCTTTCCCGTTCTTCCTCTGTCTCAACTCTGAAATCCGCCAGCAGTTGCCGCCCATTTTCTCGATGGACAGCGTGTGCCGCTCGGGGGCCAGCACCCGGTAAATGTAAAGCCCCCCGCTCAAGACCTTGTTTGCATAATTGTCATTTATCCCCAGGCAATTACTCTGTTGGAAGGCTTCCTCCTCCAATGCCTCAAACGATGTCAGTGGGATGATGTCTTTGGTCCCGGAAATCGGGGGCGGCGGAAACGTCTGCTCCCTCAAATATTCCCTGTCGATCATCGGGGGACGTGGGCCACGGGGCGGAGCCGAAGGGCGATCCGGCACCGGTCTCATTTGTCGATCGGGTCGCTTGGTATCAAGATGGTCATACTCATTCTTGAGAACGGCGAGATCGTACCATGTGCGGCCTGTCGGTTTTTTAACTGTCACCAGAATCACTTCGATAACACGGGGGTTCAAAATACAGGGGGTGATCAATACATTGACATGTTGACGCCCAGGTCTCCCGAAAATGCTGATGGAAAAATCACGCTGGCCGCAGATTGTCGCCAAACGGCTTCTATGTCAGCATGCATTCCAGTGAAAATACTGGGAGGTTTAACAGGTGCCTGAAATAAGCCGTTTTTTCGGAATCGTCATCGCAATTTACTGGAAGGATCATGGAGTGCCACATTTTCACGCAAAATATGGCGCCCATCGTGCCGCTTTTGCTATTATTGAACTGAGGTTATTGGAAGGCTCATTGCCACCTCGGGTGACCGCTTTGGTTCTGGAATGGGCATTTCTGCATCGCGAAGCCTTATTGGAGGATTGGAATCTGGCCATGGCCAGCAAGCCACTCAAGCCGGTTATCCCGCTGGCATAGGAGATGATGATGCATTTCGTAACAAGCGTTTGTTGTGAAGCGGATTACAAATTACGGGTAAGTTTTGAAGATGGCAGTGTCAAAATCGTCGATCTGGCGGATCATCTTGAAGGGGAAATGTTCCTGCCATTGAAGGATTTGAAGCTTTTCCGCTCCGCCCATCTCAACCCTGATCTTGATACCGTAGTTTGGGATAATGGGTCCGACATGTCCCCTGATTTTCTATACGCAACCGGAATCACCGCAAGTAAGTCTCCCGAGTTGAAGGTGGCGGAACCGCCAGCACATTATGGCTGAGAAAGACCCGCATGGGTGCGCCTACGGGGCTTTTTTACCGCGGGAAGAGCTTACCGCATGTTTTGCATTCCATCACGTAACTGATGCCGGTAATGGAGCCGCTGCAGTCGATGTCCTCGCGACGTTGTAGTTCGGGCGCCCCGCAGGAGGGACAGCCGGTTCGCTGGTGTGATTCTTTCTGGCGGGCTTCCATCAGTTCGGCGTCATGTTTCTCAATGACCTCACAGGCACGGTCGAACATCTCGTCGGAAACGTGGATCTCGACGAATTCAAGTCCCTCTTGATCCACCGTGCGACTTTCCAGCGGGATCCGCCCAAGTTGAAGCGCATTCAGCGCCAGGGCGGCATCCGCCGGATCAGAATATGATGCTAATAGGGCCATATAACCCCTATCAACGGGCAGCGCTGACCTTGGCTTTGATTCCATCGACGAGTTTCTTAGACAATGCGGGGTCTTTGGCCAAATTCTCGGCGGCGGCTTCACGCCCCTGCCCCAGTTGGGCACCATCATAGAACAGCCAGGAACCGCGTTTTTCAACTAATCCGTGCTCAATGGCGCTGTCAATGACAGAGCCATCCCACCAGATTCCACGGGCGAACAGGATGTCAAACTCCGCTTCCACAAACGGGGGCGCCACTTTGTTTTTAACCACTTTCACACGGGTACGATTACCCATAACTTTGCCCGACGGATCTTTGATTGCCGCAATACGACGGATATCCAAGCGCACCGACGCGTAGAACTTGAGGGCACGTCCACCGGGCGTGGTCTCGGGACTCCCAAACATGACGCCTATCTTTTCGCGAATCTGGTTCGTAAAAATACAGAGCGTCTTGGAAGTGGAAATGGCGGCCGTTAACTTGCGCATGGCCTGCGACATCAAACGCGCCTGCAAGCCGACATGCGCATCGCCGATTTCGCCATCCAATTCAGCCTTGGGAGCCAAGGCGGCGACAGAGTCCAGGACAATGACATCCAACGCATTACTCCGAATCAGCGTCTCGCAAATGCTCAGCGCCTCTTCACCGGAACTCGGCTGTGAGACCAGCAAATCGTCCAGATTGACGCCGATCTTCTTCGCATAACCCGGATCCATGGCGTGCTCGGTATCGATAAAAGCGGCTAAGCCTCCTGTTTTCTGGGCATTCGCGATCACATGCAGGGTCAGGGTGGTCTTGCCTGAAGATTCCGGGCCAAAAATCTCCACCACGCGGCCGCGGGGCAAGCCGCCCACGCCAAGAGCCATATCCAACGAAAGGGCCCCCGTCGATACCACGCTGATTTCCTTGTGCCCTTCCGCCTCCCCCAGTCGCATGATGGCGCCATCGCCGAATTCTTTCTGAATCTGGGCGAGAACCGCATTCAAGGCGGAGTTGGCTGTGGTTTCGGTGGCTTTTGCTGCTGCTTTACTCATGAATCAATACTCCTCTTTTCGTTTTTATTTCCTATAGCCGTCCGGGTGTGACTGGTGCCACGCCCAGGCGCTTTCGACGATATCGATCAGGTTTGAATATTTCGGAACCCACTTAAGAATCTTTTTCGCTTTCTGCGCGGAGGCCACCAGGCGATCCGGGTCTCCAGGACGGCGGGGCGAGATCACCTCGGGAATGTCCCGCTTGGTGACCTTGCGGACCACATCAATTACCTCGCGTACCGAGCAGCCTTTCCCAGTCCCTAAGTTGAAAGGACCGGTCTGCTTCCCTGTCAGCGCCAGGATATGGGCGCGCCCCAGATCCAGAATATGGATATAATCCCGGATGCAGGTGCCGTCCGGCGTATTATAGTCGTCGCCAAATACGCTCACATGCGGCTTCTGCTTCAGAGCCACCTTGATGACGTTCGGAATGAGGTGGGTCTCGGGATCATGGTCCTCGCCAAACTTTTCGGTTGCCCCGCAGGCGTTGAAATACCGCAGAAAAACCGGCTCGATGCCGTGGATTTTTTGATACCAGAGCAACACCTTCTCAAACATCAGCTTGGCTTCGCCATAGGGATTCACAGGGCGCTGCGGGGTATCCTCGGTAATCGGAATGCGATCCGGGAAGCCGTAGGTGGCACAGGTGGATGAAAAGACAATCCGGGGCACCTCATGCTTCACCATGGCCTCAACCAGATTGGTCGCGCCGGTGGTGTTATTGGCAAAATACATGCCTGGTTCCGTCATGGATTCCCCGACCAGCGCATAGGCTGCAAAATGCATGACGGCTTCCGGCTTCGCATTCTTCATCGCCCGCTGAATTTGGGCCGCATCGCGCAGGTCGCCGATCACCAACTTCGCCCGCTTGTCCACCGCCGCCCTATGACCGCGCTCGAGGTTGTCGAACACAATGACCTCATGTCCCTCGTTCAGAAGCATCTCGGTGGTCACGCTGCCGATATACCCGGCGCCGCCGGTTAATAATACTTTCATGACTTCTCCTCGATGGACTTTAGTCGCGCTTCAAGTTCGGACACTTTCTGCTTCAATTCAGGCAATCGCATGGTATGGGCATGAAGTTTCTTGGCCTCGCGAACAGGCATGGCAGGGGATCCAAGAACAATTGAAGCGGGCGGCACATCCTTTGAAATCCCGGATTGGGCCATGACGATGGTATCATCGCCAACCTCGATATGCCCCGCCACCCCAACCTGGCCCCCCATCTGGACCCGGCTCCCAATATGACAACTTCCGGACATGCCCACTTGTGCCGCGATGGCGGTATCCTCACCAATGGTGACATTATGGGCGACCTGAATCAAATTATCCAGCTTGGCCCCATTCCCGATCCGGGTTTCCCCGAAACGGGCCCGATCGATGGTAGTATTGGCCCCGATTTCCACGTCATCGCCCAGTACCACGATCCCGACTTGCGGCACTTTCTTCCAATGCCCATCCTCCTTGACATAGCCAAACCCATCGCTGCCGATCACCGCACCATTATGCAGGATGACCCGGTTACCGATCTTGCAATATTCCCGGAGCGTGGCATGGGGGTAAAGCAGACAATTCCGCCCAACTTCACAAAACGGGCCAATATAGCACTGGGCTACCAGTACCGTGTCATCCCCGATGACGGCGCCGGACTCAACCACACAAAGCGGCCCGATGGTCACATTCTGCCCGATTTTCGCATCTGGGGCAATCACCGCCGTTGGATTCAACCCCGGCTTGTATGTAATGGGCGGGCGGGCCAGCCACAAGGCCACTTGGGCGAACGCAGCATCGGAACTCTTGACCCGAATCAGCGTGGCGGCGGTCTCTCCCTGCCACTCCTCATTGACCAGGACCGCCGACGCGCAGGTCCTCTTCATCTCCGGATTGTAACGAGGGTTGCTTAGAAACGCCAGATCGCCGACAGTGGCCTGACCGAGGGACGCCACGCTACGGATGGCGATGGCCCCATCCCCCTGCACGTGCCCATTGAGTCGCCGGGCAATGTCTTCAACGGTTAGCAACATGACGATTACTCCTTTGCGGCAGGCTTGTCTGCGTTCAAAATCTTAAGCACCTCGTCCGTGATATCCATCTTCGGGTCGGCATACATCACCGATTCCAAGCCATTGGCAAGCAATCCGCCTTGGGCCAACACCAGTGTGAAGCCGCCCTTCTGGGAGCACGCCGAAACCGCCGCTTTGATGGACTTGGCCAATTCGCCCTGAATTTTTCGCCCTTCCCCTTCCAGATCCTTTTTGCGGCTGGCAGCCTTTTCGCGAATGGTGTTTTCGAGTTCAATCACCGCCGAGAGAGCCTCCTCGGCCTGCTCTTTTTTCTTATCCCGGGCCGCCTCGGTGAGCGCGTTGTTCTGGGATTCGACACGAAGGGTTTCAAAGTCCTGCTTCAATTTTTTGTGCTGGGCCATCAGCTTGTCGCGCTCCGCCGCAATATCATCAAACTGCTGCTGGATATGCGTCTCTGCGAGCGCGGTCTTGTAGTACTCCTTCAGGACCCGGGAGGTATCCACCACGGCCAGCTTGAGTTCCCCTGCGCCGGCCACACCCGCCACAAACCCCGCCACCATTAGTCCTGTCAGTAATCGTTTTTTCATACGTGTATCCTTGGCTTGTTAAAACCCATACCCAATTGAGAAACTCCAGTTTTCCGTTCTGGACCTCGGATCATCCTTCTTCACCGGCCAGGCGTAATCAAACCGCATCGGAAAGCCGGGGATATCCAACCGCAAGCCAACACCGGCGCCGGCGGCATAATGACTCAAGTCAAATTCGTAGGGATCATACCACACGTTCCCGACATCATAGAAGGTCGCAAACCTGAATTTCGGGATGCCCGGCACGGGAACAGTGTATTCGGCGTTGGCGATGGCCAGACTTTGGCCACCGGGAGTCCGCACATCCGGCGTTCCATCGGCCCGTTCAGCCTTCGGCCCCACCCAACGATAGCGGAAGCCCCGCACGGTACGGGCCCCCCCGGCAAACAAACGTTCTGAAAGCGGGACTTCCTCTTGCGACCCATAGACATCCACAACCTCGGCGCGAGCGCGAAAGCTCAACACATGCCTCCACCACAACGGGAAATATAACTGCCCACCGGCCTCCAAATCATAAAGCTCCGTGTCAAACCCTAACGGCCCCCCCATGAGAGTTCCCTGCGCATACAGTTTCGAGCCGCTGGTGGGAACAAAGAAATTATCACGAGTATCGCGCGTCCAGGTTGTGCTGAACGAGCTGGCAACCCTTCGGGGATCGGAAAAGTAAACCGTGTTGGTATCGCCATTTTGATCCACAACCACATAGGCATTGGTGTCGGCGGCATCCTTAATCTGAACCTGTTCCAACCGGTATTTGAAATCCAGCCGGTTCGGCCCCCACAGGGGTACCCCCAACCCGATGGCGCCCCCTTGCCGCACCACATCGTAGTCCCGGTCATTCTGCTTCATGCTGTAGAGATCTGTGCTCAGCGCCAGCCTGCGATCCATGAACCAGGGTTCAACAAATGACAGCGAGTAGGATTCGCGTGTGGAACCAAATTCCGCACGTAATTTGATCTTCTCGCCCGCCCCCATAAAAGGCTTGCCCCGGATATCAAAGTTGCCCTGGCTTATTTCGGCAAACCCGATAAGTTTATCAATACTGGAGAAACCGACGCCAGTCATGAACTGACCCGTCCGCTGCTCCTCAACATTGAAAACCAGATCCGCATTGTTGGTTGAAGAGCCGGGTTCATTGACGCAATTCACGGTCGAGAAAAGCCCCAGGTTTCGCAGTTTATTCTCACTCGTCCGGACACGCACCCCGTCATATTGCTCGCCGGGATAGACCAGCAATTCACGCCGGATAACCTTGTCCTTCGTCACGCTGTTGCCTCGGATCGTCACATTACGTATCGTCGTCAAACGCCCCTCATTTACAACGAACCGCACATCCACCTCGCCAGCCTTTTCCCGAAGATCCAATTTGGGCTGGACGTAGGTATCCATGTATCCACGGCTTTCATAATAGTCACGGATCGCATCGGCGGATTTATTGATGATCGAGGTTGAGGCATCGTCAGATGGCTTCAGATTCGCCGTCTTCAGAAGAGGAGCATCAGGATAAATGGCGGCGCCCGAGATGGTGACCCGGGCGATGGAATACTTGAGATTCTCCTGGATCGGAACCGCGACAACATAATTCCCCGGGGTCGTTTCCTTAATTTGTGGCTCCTTGACATCCACATCCAGAAAACCAGCGTCTTTATAGATGGCCCGGATCCGCTCACAACCAGCCTTCAATTCCTCATAATTATACGGGGTATCATGAAACCAGCTCAGCGGGTTGTACCACGCCATGATATCCATGGCCTCCCGGATTGATGACATTTCAATCGATTTCCGGCCCGGGAATGAATAACTGACGATCTGGGCCTTATCCCCTTCGCGAATTCGAATCGTTAACCGAATCTGTCCCGGCTTACCGTCCACCGGCTCCAAGAGGGGGGTAATGGAGGCCCCGGCATAAAGTTTTTTCCGGTATTCCTCGGTCAGTTTAACAATTCTGGCCGCAACCGTTGGCTCATCGATGTAATCACCGGGATTGATCCCCAGGATATCCTGAACCTTTGTTTCTGATAATTCTTTGGAACCCGTAACATGTACGGGCAGTACCAGTTTGTACTTCATCCGGATTGCATAGGCCAGGCTGACCCCCTCACTAACCGTCTCCACATCGGCGCGTACATCGGCGATCTTTCCGGAGCCCATCAGGGATCGAACATCATTGGCGACTTCGGCCCGGTTCAGGGGTTGCCCCTCCTTGACCGCGATATACGATCGGATCATCTGCTCGTCCACAGGGACTGGCCCCAGCGGCTTGATTTTCACCACCTTGATGACCGGTTCGGCCAATACGGGAAGCGTCATGAAAAGAACGACCCAGCACAACTTAAATATGAGGCTCACAGGTCTGTTCATCGTGTCTCCTGATGCAGGTATGCCGGCTGTACACTCGCCTCGTCAACACCATGTCCCACAGCGTCACGAAAGCGGGTAAATGACTCCTCAAACTCCATACGAATCTCGAGCATGGCCGGCCCGTTACGATTCTTGACGATTTCCACAATGGCCAGCGTACGATTGTCGCGTTCCGGGTCACTGGCCGTACGGCATGGCCGGCGCAGCATCATGACAATATCGGCATCCTGCTCGATGGAGCCGGAGTCGCGGAGATCCGAAAGCTTCGGTTTTTCCTCGTTGCCACGCGCCTCGGGGGCGCGGCTGAGCTGACTCAAAACCAGCACGGGAATCCCGAGTTCCTTGGCCATACCCTTGATCCCGGCCGACACCATGGTGATTTCGACTTGACGGCCATGACGCGAATATTCAGGGGCACGCAGCAACTGGAGATAGTCAATGACGATCAGTTCCACGTTATGCTTGCTCCGCATCCGGCGGGCTCGCGCCCTCAGTTCCACGATATCAAGTCCCGCACTGTCATCAATAAAAATGGGAGCATGACTCAGAAGATTGGCCGCACCAATCAAGTGGCCATGGTTGGTCTGTGAAATAAACCCGTCGGAAATGTCATGCCCCGAGACCCCGGCTTTGCAGCAAATCATGCGCTTGACCAGATCCAGAGATGACATTTCAAGACTGAACACGCCGACCGGACGGGGGCGGCATTCCGCATCCCCCTTGCCCAGTGCCACATGCTCCGCCACGTTCATCGCCAGCGACGTTTTTCCCATGGAAGGACGCGCCGCGAGAACGATCATATTACCGGACTTCATGCCCTTGATCGTATGGTCGAGATCCTTGAAACCGGTGGGTACGCCCAGAAACCCCTTATGCTTGTTATCGAAGGTACCAATGATCTCATTGACCATGTCCTCCCAGGATCGCATCCGTCCATGTTGGTTGGCCGTGATATCAAAGAAGGCCTGCTCGACATGGTTCAGCACTTCGTTCGCTTCGACCGTCGGATCGAAGCAGTTTCGCTCCGCCCCCCGGGCGGTCTCAATGATCTTGCGAAGCAAATGCCTGTCCCGGACGATGTTGATGTAATACTCGGCGTGGGCAGATGTAGGCGTGGCGTCAACGATACGGTGTAACGCAGTGGGGCCGCCAATACGGTCAAGCCAGCCTGTATTCTTCAGGCGTTCCCCCACCGTCAGGAGATCCAGCGGACGCCCCTCACGGGACATGGCCGCCATCACCTCAAAGATGGCGCGATGGGCGGGAATATAAAAGGATTCGGGTTCCAGCTGCTTTTCGATGCAAAGGTCCATGACCTTGTCTGCATCCAGCAACACGGCGCCCAGCACCCCCCTCTCCGCGTCCTCGCTATGCGGTGGAACGCGCTCGACAGGCGTCACCTTGGACGAGACAGGGGCTTCGTTGGCCATGGGAACTATTCCTGCACGACCCACACCTTGATCAGGGTCTCGACATCCGGGCCTACCTTGACCTTGACCTCGAAGACGCCCAATTCCTTGATGGGATTCTCGAGTTCAACGGCATGTTTATCCAGTTCAAACCCCTGGACGGCAAGCATTTTGAGAATATCGCCGCTGGTCACTGAGCCGAAGAGTTTCTCCCCTTCACCGACCTTGACGGAGATGGTGTGTGACCCCTTCTGGATGGCGGCGGCCAAATCCAGCGCCTTTTCCTTCAAGGCCTTCTTCTCGACCTCGCGCTGCACCTGCAACTTGGCCAACTGACGCCGGCTCCCCTCCGTCACCAGCGCTGCCAGCTTGTTGGGCACCAAAAAATTCCGGGCGTATCCATCGGCCACCTTGACAACCTGACCGGCGACGCCGAGATCCTTGACATCCTGCATTAAAATCATTTCAACCGACATAGTTTTTCTCCTGGCTGGGTTCTCCCGCCCGGTCCATTGTCCCCGTATGACGGATGGACAACCCCCGGGAAATTGCTCGGGACTTCACATTTCAATTTAGCGCAACAAGCCCATCACACGGGCACGGCGAATCGCGCGCGCCACGGAACGCTGTAAATGAGGGGCGGCACCGGTCAACCGCGCGGGCAGAATCTTTCCCTGCTCGGAGGTGAACTTGCGCAGCATCTCATAATCGCGCGGATCAATATGCTTGATGCTCTCAACCTGCGGCACACGCCGCTTCGATACCATGTTTAGATTATTCTCTCGCATTGCCATAACGTGTCTTCCTTCTCCTAAAATTAAAACGGCAGATTATCCTCATCCCCCACCGAAGGGGCCTCGTCAGACGCGGGCGGCTTGGCCCCGCCACGGGACACCGGTGCCGGGCGAGCCTCGCCCGCCGACGGCGAGTCAGCTGAATCACTATACTCCGCCCCGCGCTTCGGGGCGCCAATAAACTGAGTTCGGTCGGCCACCACTCTCAGGCGGTTATGCTTCTGCCCATCCTTCTCCCACTCATCATATTTCAGCCGGCCTTCCACGAGGAGCGGCGAACCCTTCGACAGATACTGTCCACAAGCCTCGCCTTGTTTTCCCCACACCACTACATCGACGAAGCAGGTCTCATCCTTCTCCTCGCCCGTAGCCAGCTTGTATTTATGGTTGATGGCAAGCCGAATATCAGCCAGCGCCTTTCCCGATTGCAGATAACGGACCTCAGGGTCTCGTGTCAGATTTCCAATCAGAAAAACTTTATTCAGGTTGGCCATAATACAGTAACCTTATGCGCGAGTCGCCACCGGTACCGGCGCGGGCGAAGGCGGGGGCGCCTTATTGACGAACTTCTCGTCCAGACGGGTAATCTGGAAACGGAAAACATCGTCATTCAGATGATAGCGGGAGGTGAGCACACTCACCTTGTCGGCCGCAATCTTAAATGTGACAGACAGATAGAAGCCCGACTCCTTCTTCTGCATGATCCGGGCAAAGGAGCGGCGACCCAAATCGCGCGTTTCCAAAATTTTTCCGCCCGCCTTTTCAATCTCGCCGGTCGCATAGGCGGCCAGTTCCTTCAACCGTTCTTCCTGAACGGTTTCACCAAAAATGAACAATCCTTCGTACATATTCACTGCTTCTTTCCTCCTGCCGTACCCTCGTCGCCGCCGGCGGGATGTTCCTGCCCGGCATTAAAACGGTTCATGGCAACATCCATGCCCTTTTCCACAACAACCTGAACGGCATCCGCCGCCTTTGCGATCGTCTCCTGAACTACCGCCCACTCCTCACGTCCAAATTTTCCGAGCACATGATCCACAAGATCGTCGCGCACAAAGCCCCGTCCAATCCCGACCCGTACCCGCGCATAGTCCGTCGTCCCCAAAACTTCGCTGACTGACACCAATCCGCGATGTCCGCCTGTGCCGCCTTTTTTTCTAAGCCGCAGGGCTCCGAGCGGAATATCCGCATCATCCACCACCACCAGCAGTTCCGCCGGGGTCAACTTGCGGTAATTTAACACCGCCCCGACCGACCTGCCGCTATGATTCATATACGTTTGAGGCTTCACGAGAATCAGTTCCTCGCCGGCGTAATCTGCCGTACCCACAAACGCTTCAAATTTCGAACTGGCTTTCAGTCTGCATCCCAGACGCTCCGCCAGGCAATCAATCGACAAAAAACCCACATTATGCGGCGTCCGCTCGTATTCCGCTCCCGGATTGCCAAGACCCACAACTACTTTCACGGTCATCGCTCCGGGCGCCATGAAGCCTCGTCACACGCCCTTTCAGGCGGCGCCGGGAATTACTTCTTGGCGGGTTTCTTCTCTTCTTTCTTTTCGCCTTTGGCCGGTGCCGCGCCCTTGGCCGGTGCCGCACCCTTGGCCGGTGCCGCACCCTTGGCGGCCTCACCCTCAGCCGTTTCCTCTTCCTTCTTCTTGCCAATAACCTCTGGCGCAACGGCGCCTTCAGCCACCTCTTCCACCTTCTCTTCGCGAGGCGCGACAACCGTGGCCACCGCCACATCGCCGGAGGTCAGAACGGTATACTTCGGATCCAGCGTGATGTCACGTATCATCATCGTCTTGCCCAAGGCTAAGTCGGACACATCCACTTCAAAGAATTCCACCAAGTCTCCCGGCAGACACTCAACCTCAATGTGACGTAACAGATGTTCCAGAATACCGCCCTGCTGCGACACTCCAGAAGGCTCTCCCTTGAGCTCAATGGAAATCGTAACGCGCATTTTCCTGGTCATCGAAATCTCAAGGAAATCGGCATGAAGCACACCTCCCAAGACAACCTCATGCTGGACTTCACGCAACAGCGCCTTGATCGTCGCCCCGTCGATATCCAGGTCCACAATCAAGTTTTCACTGGAGTGATGCTTAATCATCGAATCAAAATCGCGCCCATTAATCTTGATCGAGCGGGCGGCTGTTTCTCCGTACACAACGGCAGGCACAAAGCCTGTCCGGCGCAGGGCCTTGGCGGCCGTAGTTCCGGAGGTTTCGCGCTTGCTCGCAGATAATTTAATTTCCTTTGCCATACTTACCTATTCCCTTTCACCTTAACCTAAACCTTGAATAACGAAGATACCGACTGGTTGTCATGAATTCGCAGGATGGCCTCCCCGAGCAACCCGGCAACCGAAAGCACGGTCACGGGAAACCCGTTCGTGCTGGCCAGCAGGGGCACCGTATCGGTCACCACCAGTTCCTTGATTGCGGAATTCTTCAACCGCTCAATCCCCACATCAGTGAGCACCGCATGCGAAACCGCCGCATAGATGTTCTCAGCCCCGTTCTCCTTGAGGATTCGCGCCGCCGAGGTCAGGGTGCCGGCCGTGGTGGCCAGATCATCCACCAGGACGCAATTGCACCCCTGAACTTCGCCCACCATGGTCAACGCCTCCACTTCGCTCGGTCCCTTGCGCTGTTTAGCCACAATAGCCAACCCGGCGCCCAGCATCTCGGAGTACGCATGGGCCATCTTGAGCCCGCCGGTGTCCGGCGACACAACAACGAGATTGGTGAGATTCTTGTCGATCAGGTATTTGGCGATGACAGGCGAAGCATAGAGGTGATCCACGGGAATGTCGAAAAAGCCCTGAAGCTGCTGGGCGTGCAGATCCATCGTCAACAACCGGTTTGTACCTGCGGCGACCAGAATATTGGCAACCAGCTTGGCCGTGATCGGAACCCGGGGCTGATCCTTGCGATCCTGCCGCGCATACCCGTAGAACGGCATCACGGCGGTGATGCGCGCGGCCGAGGCGCGGCGCAACGCATCAATCATGATCAAAAGTTCCATCAGGGTCTCGTTCGGCGGGGAGCAGGTGGGCTGAACAACAAAGACATCCCGGCCTCGCACGTTTTCAAGGATTTTCACCCAGGTTTCTCCGTCTGGAAACCGGCTGACCAGCGCTTTCCCAAGCGGAATGCCAAGCGAGTCGGCAATATGTTGTGCCAACTTCGGATTCGCTGTTCCTGTAAAAATTTTCATTATACTTCGTTATCCATTCAACGCCTGATGGTTGCCCGACTAGGATTTGAACCTAGACTCTGGCCTCCAAAGGGCCGTGTGCTACCATTACACCATCGGGCAAAATTTTCGCGATCCGTGTCCACAACCATGGCCCGGTCTCACGTTTTACCTGCGACTCAATCGCCACGGCCTGGTCGTGATGTTCGGCCATGGCGAAAACCGAGGCTCCGCTGCCCGACAACAACACCCCTGCCGCACCTGCCGATTTCAGCCTTCCAGCAAGAAGCGACAGGATCGGATATTTTTCAAAAACCACGACTTCAAGAGAATTCTGAAGACTGGCGGATGCCAGTTTCGCGTCACCTCTTTCCAGCGCAAAGCACGCATTGATAAAGGTTTCTTTGGTTGAAGTCAACCCTGTTCTGAACCTCCTGTAGACATCCCGTGTGGGAACGGTAAAACCGGGATTCACAACCACAATCCACCACTCCGTTCCGGCGGGCCACCGGCAGGGAACCTCCCGTATTCTTTCTCCGCGCCCCTCCATACAAACGGGCTTTCCATAAACCATGGCAGGAATGTCGCTACCCAACCGGGCGCCCAGGGACATCAGGTCTTGAGGCGAGAGCCCCGTTTCCCAGAGCCGGTTTAACCCGGTCAAGGCGGCGGCGGCATCCGCACTTCCTCCCCCCATCCCGCCCCCGATCGGGATTCCTTTTTTGATTTCAATTCGTGCACCGCCACCATATCCGGTGACCTCGCGCAAAAGCCGGGCCGCACGCACCGCCAGGTTATCCTCAGGCGCCGGCAGCATCACATGAGTCTCGCCCGGCAACCCCTCCACCGCACAGGAAACTTCTATGGAGCCGTCCGTGCGAACCAGCGTCAGGGCATCATAAATAGACACCGGCGCCACCAGACTCCTGAGGTCATGATAGCCATCCGGTCTCTTTCCAAGAATCTCCAGCGTGAGATTAATTTTGGCAGGCGCCAGCACGTTGATCACGCACGGATTGCCCCCCGATTTTTCTTTCTCTTTCACCATGGCGCGGGCGGAGTTATCAAACGCCTCTACCCATGTCAAGAAATGGCTGATCACCCAACGGGCTTGGGCAAAAAGATTTCCTGGAAAAAGCTCCGCGCATAACGGTCGGTCATAAGGGACATGTGGTCGATAACAATCTGCGACAAGGCGGGGCGATCCCGCTTGAGATACATCTTCTGGATGAAATGATGCAACTCGCGGACGGCCATCGAGTCCTGGCTGGACACCGCGCCCCACCGCGACTGGCGCCTCGCCGAAAGTTCACGCATCTCGAAGTCAAAGATACTGGCCAGCATGGCCTCGGCCCGTACCGCGTATTCCTTCAGCAAGGGATGAAAGTAAATATTTGTGCAATTATAATGATACAGTTGCGAAAAGGCGTCAAACACGTCATCTGAAAACCCGATCCGCTCGGGAGTCTTAAGATTTGACCGGATCATATCCGTCACGAGGTTATTGATAATCGTCCGATTATCCTCGCCAAGCACCCGGATCACCGTTTTAGGTAGCGCCGGCATCTTTTTGAATACACTCAAGGCATCTTCATAATCCCGCCCGGAATAGGCAATCCGGTCGGCCAGGCGCACAACGCACCCCTCCAAGGTGATGGGTACCACGCCCCGGCGCTTGATTTTCTCCAGGGCCACCCCGGGCTTGGTTCTCGGGCTCAGGTACTGCTCGGTGCTCTCGCCGCAATGGCAAACGATACCGTCGCGCACCTCATACGTCAAATTTAGGCCATGCTCTTCCGTGGAAGGCCGAAAAGCCAACCGGTCCACCACGCGCAGGCTATGCAACTCATGAGAAAATGACTGGGATGAATCCATGCGCTTCCAGAGTTTATCCAGGGCGGTTTCCCCGGCATGGCCAAAAGGACCATGCCCGAGATCATGCCCCAAGGCAATGGCATAGGCCAGATCCTGATTCAGTCCCAGCGCTCTGGCCACGGTATGGGCAATGGACGCCATGTAGAGGGAATGATCCACCCGCGTGGAGACGTGGTCGCTTTCAGGCGAGAAAATCACCTGGGTTTTATAGCGAAGCCGCCGGAATGCCGTGCAATGGAGTATCCGATGGGCATCCCGCTGGAAGGATAACCGGATGGGATCTTCAGCCTCCTCACGCTGACGGCCCATACTGGCCGAACTGCGTGTGGCAAGGGGATGATCCAATATCTTCTCTTCGCGGTCCTGGGCAAACTCTCTCAGCGTCTTGGTCATGCGCGTTCCTATACCAAGACGCCCCCCACTCCGTCCAGAAGGAAGCGGATCATCATTTTCCGGAATCGGAATTGTTTCTACTTCTGTAAATTCTCGCCGGTTTTCTCTACGGCTTCGCCCGTTTTTTCAAGAACTTCGCCGGTTTTCTCGACCGCCTTTTCAGCAACATTCTTTGTAACCTCTGCCGCTT